>JAPPBK010000399.1 GCA_026705105.1 Chloroflexota bacterium
CTCATCGATCCAGCGAGTGTGCACGTCTCCGGCAATGAAGTCAGGGTGACCGAGGATGTTGCGAAGGAAGCCGATGTTCGAGTCGGGGCCCTCAAGCTGGAACTCGTCCAGCGCCCGTTGCGCACGTCGCACCGCGTCCTTGAAATCGCTGCTGGGGTGTCGGGTCACGACCTTGGCAATCAATGAGTCAAAGTTCGGATTGGCCGCATATCCGACGTAGCCGTAGGTGTCGACGCGGACGCCAGGTCCGGCGGGCGGCCGGAACGTACGCAAGGTTCCGGCGGCCGGACGGATTTCGCCGTCCTCGCGCATCCGCTCGAGATTGACTCGCGACTGAATGGAGAATCCTCGAAGCGGCGGCGGGGATTCCATGCCGAGGTCGTCGAGCGTTGCACCATCGGCGATCCGAAGCTGGCACTCGACCAGATCGAGCCCGGTCACCTCCTCGGTCACCGTGTGTTCAACCTGGAGACGGGCATTGGCCTCAATGAAGGCGTACTCGTCGTTGGTGTCGGCGTCCACCAGGAACTCGAACGTTCCCAGATTGGAGTAACCGCCGGCCTCTGCCAGTGCGACCGCGTCGTGGGTGATTCGCTCGCGAAGACTGTCGCTGAGCGTTGGCGAGGGAGCAATCTCGATCAGCTTCTGATAGCGCCGCTGAATGGTGCATTCCCGTTCGCCCATGTGAGTGACATTGCCGTGCTGGTCACCCACAATCTGGACTTCGATGTGTCGGGCGCGAGGAACAAACCGCTCGACAAACAACGCGCCATTGGCGAATGCAGCCTGCGCTTCGCGTGTACAGCGTTCAAACGCGTCTTCGATCTCGGAAGCCTCGTTGATCGCGCGCATTCCTCGGCCACCGCCGCCTCCGACTGCCTTGATTACCATCGGCCGGCCGTCTAACTGCTCGAAGAACGCGCGGGCGCCGGACAGGTCAACCGCGTGGTCCGAGCCCGTCAAGATGGGAACGCTGCGCTCGCCCGCAAGTATGCGGGCGCGGGCTTTGTCCCCGAACAGCGCCAACGCAGCCGGCGAGGGCCCAACGAATGTAACGCCGGCCGCTTCGCAGGCACCTGCGAAGTCGGCGTTCTCTGACAGGAATCCGTAGCCGGGGTGTATTGCGTCGCAGTCGTCGGCTTGCGCGCGCTCGATGATCTGCTCGATATCGAGATACGCCGACGGTCCCACGCCTTCGAGCGCGATGACCGAGTCCGCATGCCGCAGATGATCCGACGTGGCATCGTCGGATGAGTGAATCGCCGCAGTGGCAATCCCGAGTTCGGACGCCGTCCGCAGAATCCGCACTGCGATCTCTCCGCGATTTGCGACGAGTAGGCGTTGGATGGTCATGGTCGGGCTCGATGGACTATTCGGACACAGGGCAAGCGAACCAGGTCAGCCGCCGGCCACGGCGCCGCTGATCAGGCCGCCCAACGCCTCGGTGCCGAGGGGAGCGTCGCCGTCGCCGACGAGGTCGGCGGGGCGGTGGCCGGCGGTGAGGGTGTCGATCACGGCCTGCTCGATGGTGGCGGCTTCCTCTTCGAGGCCGAAGGAGTATCTCAGCATCAGTGCGGCGCTGAGGATCATGGCCATCGGATTGGCGACGCCCTGGCCGGCGATGTCGGGCGCAGTGCCGTGGATCGGCTCGTAGAGTCCAAGCGTGGAGCCGTCGTCGGCCGCGCCGAGCGAGGCGGATGGCAGCATGCCCATTGAACCGGCGAGCATCGAGGCCTCGTCGGTGAGGATGTCGCCGAACATGTTCTCGGTCACGATTACGTCGAAGTAGGCCGGATGGCGGATCAGGTCCATGGCGCAGGCGTCGACGAGCCGGTGTTCCAGCGTCACGTCGGGATAGTCCTTCGCGATCTCCTCGGTGATCTCGCGCCACATGCGCGAGGTGTCGAGGATGTTGGCTTTGTCGACCGAGGTAAGCAGTTTGCGCCGCCCGCGCGCGGTCTCGAAGCCCAGCCGCACGATTCGCTCGACTTCCTCTTCCGAATAGGCGAGCGTGTCCACCGCCTTGCGCTGGCCGGCTTCCTCCCAACGACGCTGCGGCTCACCGAAGTAGATGCCGCCGGTCAGTTCGCGCAGGACGACCATGTCGACCGCCTCGACGGTCTCGCGCTTGAGCGGCGTGGCGTCGGCGAGGATCGGCAGCATCTTGACCGGCCGGATGTTGGCGAACAGGCCGAGGCCCTTGCGCAGACCGAGGATCGCCTGCTCCGGTCGGACGGTGGCCTTCGGATCGTCCCACTTGGGGCCGCCGACAGCGCCGAAGAGCACGGCGTCTTGCGCTCGGCACATGTCCAGGGTCTCGTCCCGCAGGGCGACGCCGTGGGCATCGATCGCTGCGCCGCCGACGAGATCCTCGGTGTACTCGAAGGAGTGGTCGAAGCGTCCGCCGAGGGCGTCGAGCACGCGGACGGCTTGCCCGATCACTTCGACGCCAATGCCGTCGCCGGGCAAGAGCGCAATCCTGTAGTGGGCCATGTAGTGCCGATCCTCGTCGTGGGCTAATCGTGGGCTAGTCGTCGCTTTGGCGCTCCTCCGGAGCGCGTTCGGGAGAAACTCAACAGCCAGGCGCGCCGTAGTCGCCGCAGCACGTCTGTCGCTCGGTCAGCCTATTCCACCAGATCGCCAGCACGCCCGTGACCAGGCGTAGACCATGACGGCCGTCCCTGCGCAGGTTTTCAATCGCGTCCAGGATCGAGGGGCGGGGGCGCTTGTTCATCGTTGCACTAGTCCTCTTCCGCCTTGAGGCGCTCGTCCCGAGCGCGTTCTCCGGACACTCAACAGCCTGGATCGCCATAGTTGCCGCAGCAGTTCTCGACGTTTTTCATCTTGATCAAGGTGTTCTTGATCAAGCCATAGATCGCATGTCGCCGGCCGATCGAGCGGCGTAGGTTGGTGATGCTCTCGCGAATGGACGGCGTCGGGTGCTGCTGCCTGGGCATGTGCTCAACCTGACGCTCACACTCCGAAGTCGACTGCGCACAGGATAGGGCTATCGGATTTGGTTTAGGGCCGCACGCCGGAGGTGACGAACCCGTTGACGAAGGGTCGCTGCTATACGGTTGCGGGTTTCGTCGAAGGTCGATTGGACTCGTACTCGGCGATCAGGCCGTCGTGCTCGAGGGTGAGCGAGATGTCGTCAAGGCCGTTGAGCAGGCAGTGCTTGACGAACGGCGCGATCTCGAACGAGCGCGACCAACCGCCCGGCGCGGTGACGGTCTGCTCTGCGAGATTGACCGTGATTGGCGTGTTGGACTCCGCCTCGACCATGCGCATCAGCTCTTCCACGTCGGGCTGTGACAGCTGGATCGTAAGCAAGCCCATCTTGGCCGAGTTGTTGCGGAAGATGTCGGCGAAGCTGGGAGCAATGACTGCCTTGACCCCCATGCCCTGGATTGCCCATACCGCGTGCTCGCGCGACGAGCCGCAACCGAAGTTGGGCCCTGCCAGCATCACACTGGCGCCGTCGTACTGCGGCTGGTTGGTGACGAACTCAGGGTCTTTGGCCCAGGCCTCGAAGGCGAATGGACCGTAACCGGTGCGCTCGATCCGCTTGAGATACTTGGCCGGAATAATCTGGTCGGTGTCGACATCGGCGCGGTCGAGCGGCAATCCGGTGCCGCTGAAGGTTGTGACGGGTTCCATGGTCTGCTCCGATCGTTGGCCTGGGAGTGCCCCCCTCTGTCACTACGTGACATCTCCCCCCGCTGCGCGGGGGGAGAGGGGAGCTAGGTGAAGAATTCGCGCAGGGCGGCCTCGGTTTCGTTGGGGAGTTCTTCAGGCAGGAAATGTCCGCAGGGGAGTCCGACCCCTGTGACATCGGTGGCCCAGCGGTGCCAGGTGGCCATGAAGCGGCCGCGTCGGTTGGTCTGCCGTCCCGCGCCCCAGATGACGAAAAGCGGACAGGTGATCTTCTTGCCCTCTGAGCGATCCGCGCGGTCGAGCCGCAGATCGTAGCGCGCGCCCGAACGGTAGTCCTCGCACCAGCTGCGGACGGTCTCCTGGTCATTGGCGGCGGCGAGGTACTCGGCCATCGCGGCCTCGGTGAACACTGTCTGATCGTCCTCGCCCGCCCAGCTGCCGAGCATGCGCTTGAGGAAGAAGTCGGGCTCGGCGTTGATCAGCCTCTCGGGCAGGGGCGCCGGTTGGGCGAGGAAGTACCAGTGGAAGCCGCCGAGTCCCCCGGCGATCCCCATCTGCTCGAACTGCTCGGCCGTAGGGATGATGTCGAGAAGAGAGAGTTTGTCAACGCGTTCCGGATGATCGAGGGCGAGCCGATAGGAGACTCGGCCGCCGCGGTCGTGCCCGGCAAGCGAAAACGTGTCGAAGCCGAGGTCGGACATCAACTCAACCATGTAGCGCGCCATCGCGCGCTTGGAGTAGGCCTCCCCGCCGCCGTCGCCGGGCGGTGAATCGCTGGCGCCGTAGCCGAGCAGGTCGGCGACGACCACAGTGTGCTCCTCGGCCAGACCGGGCGCGATCTTGTGCCACATCGCGCCGGTCTGCGGGTAGCCGTGCAACAACAGCAGCGGCGGTCCCGATCCGCCGACTCGGGCGAAGATCGGGCCGGCCTTGTGGTCGCGGAAGCCTGGGAACAGGGTCTCGGTGTCTGGCATCGGCCCCCCTCTGCCTTCGGCATCTCCCCCCGCTTTGCGGGGGGAGATGAAATGTGGTTACTTCGGAATCTCCCCCCCGCTGCGCGGGGGGAGAGGGAACTTGGTTAGAGCGCAACGGTGCCGCTGATTGCAGGTTGCAGCGGGTCGCAGATGTAGCGGATGCGGGGCAGCGTGATGTTGGCCGTGGTGTAGCTGGCGACGATGGGGTAGACGGGGCGCAGATCGGGCGCGTCCCAGAAGACGCTGTCGAAGGCGTCGATCTGGGCCTGGCCTCGGTCGGCGCGGCTGACCTCGAATTCCGGGTCGACCTGAACCAGCCACGGCTTCGTTTCGCCCTCGCGCTCGACCGTGGCGATGTGCATCCCGGCCGTGTAGAGCAGATCGCCATTGCCGATTGGCACCGGATCGACCAGCTGAGCCGAGAGCACGGCCACATTGCCGTCGTTGACCTCGATCGACTGGCGGTCGTAGCGCTCGCGCAGGACCGGCTCGCCGATGGTGATCGGGAAGCCCCAGCGTTGCTCCAGCGCGGAGGCGGCGTCTCCTGCGGTGCAGACGGCGCGAGTGGGCAGGCCGCGCGGCCGCACGGCGGCGCGGCAGCCGACACGGACGATGGCCAGCGTGAACGCGCCCAGCGGGCCATCGTCGGCGCGCAGACCGATCACGTGCATCGTCGGCGGAATCGTCGGATGCAGGGCCGGCGGCAGCAACTCGGCCATCACCGAGTCATCGATCTCGTAAATCACCTGTAGCACCTTGACATCGGGCAGGGTCAGCGCCTCGGTGTCGAGGCTCGCCATGGAGGGCGCGTACTGGGTCAGTTGACCGGGGTCGGCATTGCCATTGATCGGCATCTGCGGCCTTTCTCCGATGCTTCCTCTGGCCCCGCGCTGCGGGGGGGGGGGGATGTCACGAAGTGACAGTATGGGGCGCGGCTACCCCGACTAGTCGCCGCCCGCGGCTGCGGCGGCAGTCTCGCGCGGCTGCGACGTCGTCGCCGGTTGATCGTCGCGGAAGTGCGGCATCACCTCTTCGCCGAACAGGCGCAGGCTTTCGAGCACTTCCTCCTGCGGGATCGTCTCCAGCGCGTTGAGCAGGAAGTTGATCTGGTCGACGCCGCAGGACTCCCATTTCTTGATCTCCTCGACCAGCCGGTCGGGATTGCCGATGCAGACGCCCTCGGGAGCGGAGACGCCCTCGCCAGGGTTCTGCGCGGCCTGCTGACGGGTCGCGGCGAGCAGGCCCGGATTCGGGTAGCTGCGGGTCGGGTGCACTTCGCGGACCGGCAGGAGCTGGGCGGCGAGGTAACCGAAGGATCCCGTCAGGCGGCTGCCGGTCTTGATGCCCGTCTCGTTGTCCGGGTGGCAATAGAGGAAGTTCACCGTGGCGACGCGCTCGTTGACGAAGGCGCCGGCCGGCTCGCAGTTGCGGATGGTGCTGCGGTAGCGCTTGACCTTCTCCTCCTGCTCGGCGAAGCCGCCGAAGGTCAGGCCCAGCGAGCCCATGCCGCGCTCGGCGGCGTCGATCTCGGTGCCGGGCGAGGAGACCGCGACCCACATCGGCGGGTGCGGCTTCTGGTAGGGCTTGGGCAGTACGGCGCGGGTGGGCATGCGGAATGCGCGGCCCTTGTAGCCGTAACGCTCGTTGGTCCACATCTGCGGGATCGTGCGGGTGTACTCGTCCCAGGTTTCCTTGGTCTCGTCCGGGTTGGCGTCCATGCCGCCTAGCTCGGTCCAGGTCGCGGAACGGCCGGTGCCGAACTCCAGGCGTCCGTCGGAGAGGATGTCGAGCACGGCCGCGCGCTCGGCGGCGCGGATCGGGTGGTTGAACTGCGGTACGCAGACGACGATCCCGTGGCCGACGCGGATCTGCTTGGTCTGCATCGCGCAGGCGGTCAGGAACAGCTCGGGCGCGGAGCAGTGCGAGTACTCCTCGAGGAAGTGGTGCTCGACCGCCCAGACCGAGTGGAAGCCCATCTCGTCGGCGAGGCGCACCTGCTCCAGGCAACGGTGATAGACCGTGTGCTCGATGTCGTTCTCCCAGGGTCGGGGAACGGAGATCTCGTAGAAGATGCCGAATTTCATGACGTTCGTCCTCGCAGGCGCAGCGGCGCGCCGGTTCGATCAGATGGTAACGGACGCAGGCGGGGAGGTCCGATCTCCCCGCTCCCCCTTGCAGGGGGAGCTGCCGAAGGCTGAGGGGGTCCCCTGCACCTGACTCAGCGCTGCTTCTATCATCGCTTCATGGTCCTGGAAGATCTTCACGAACTGATTGAGACGCTGCAGGCGCGAATCGACGCGCACGCTCCGGCGTTGCAGCAGAGCGAGGCGCTGACTCGCTATGCGCTGATCGACCCGCTGTTGCGAGGTCTGGGTTGGGACACGGGGGATCCTTCGCAGGTCATTCCCGAGTTCAAGTCTGGTCGCGGCACGGCGGACTACGCCCTCTTGGGAAGCGACGGTAGACCTGATGTGATCATCGAGGCGAAACGACTCCGCAGCGGGCTTGAAACCGCTGTTGAGCAAGTCATCAACTACTGCACGCGTGAGGGCTATGAGTTTTTCGCGGTAACGGACGGCCAGCTCTGGGAAGTGTATGAAACACGTCGTCAGGGAGACATAGAAGAGAAGATGGTAGCGCGACTCAAACTGAGCGATGCGCCGGCAAATACCTGTCTGGCCGCATTGGCCCTGTGGCGACCGAGTGTCATCGCCGGCATTGTCCAGTCAGGAGTGACTCCTGTCGTTAGCGCAGAGTCCTTGGGTCGCGACGCAACGCCAGCGACAGCAAAGGGGGCTGTGAACCCTAACGACGCAGGCTGGCACGAGTTGTCGAGCTTCACGCCAGCTAAAGGGACAGTACCAAGCGCAGTAAGGCTCCCGGACCAGACGACGGCCATCGCGAAAGGCTGGGGAGACTTCATCGCGGAGATTGGGCGATATCTCTACGAGAACGGTCACCTGAAGGAGTCGCTATTGCCGATTCAGCGCAGCAAGAACTCATACATTGTTGCCGAATCGCCAGTGAATCCCACCGGCAATGGCTTCTCAGCTTCGAGGAAGATCGGGCCCTTCTACGCCAACGTGAACTTCACCTCGTTGACCCTGGTTCGAGACGCCAGATTCATGATTGAGCAGACAAAGCAAGAACCCGCCAAGTTCGCGGTGAAGTTGCAGTAGGCCGAGGTTGAGCGGGTCCCTGCGTGAAGCAGGGACCGGGGCGCCCCCCTCTGCCTTCGGCATCTCCCCCCGCTGCGCGGGGGGAGAGGGGAACGGGGAGGCTTACGTGCGCTGGCCGAACTCTCGGCTGGTGTCGACGACGGCGATGGCTGCGATGCCTTCGTCGGAGGACATGACCTTGACTCCCTTGGAGGAGCGGCCGACCTGGCGGATTTGCTGCACCTCGGTGCGTAGGATCTTGCCCTCGCCTGAGATCACGACCAACTCTTCGTCGCCCCGCACCACTGCCATGCCGACAACGCGGCCGGTCTCGTCCGAAACCTTGTGACCGATCATTCCCTTGCCGCCGCGACCCTTGGTTGTGTACTCGGCCTCGGGCGTGCGCTTGCCGAAGCCGCGGCTGGTGACGGTGAGCACCTCGGCACTCGGATCGACGGTTTGCAGTCCCACCAGGGCGCCGTCGTCGGGGATGTTGATGCCGCGCACGCCGCCGCTGATCCGCGAGGCCTCGCGCAGCGAATCTATGGCGAATCGCACCGTGCGTCCGTCGGAGCCGGTGACAATCACGTCGTCGCCGCTGTGAGCGAATGTCGCCTCGACCAGCTCGTCGTCGTCCCGCAGGTTGAACGCTAACAACCCGCTGCGGCGTACGTTTTGAAAGTTCTTGAGCTCGGTCTTCTTCACGTAGCCCTGGCGCGTCCCCAGGATGATGTAATCGTCCTCGAACGACTCGACCGGGATGATCGTGGTGACTTGCTCGTCGAGCTGGAGCTCAACCACGTTGCGCACCGGCAGGCCGCGCCACTCGCGGGAGCGGGCCTCGATTTCGTGGGCCTGGAGTCCGTAGACGCGGCCGCGCGAGGTGAAGAGCAGCAGGTGGTCGTGGGTGTCGCAGGCGACCAGGCGGTGCGGGGCTTCGACCGTCGTGGCGCCGTTCTTGCGCTCGATGCCCTTGACCCCTTTGCCGCCGCGCCGTTGCGAGCGGAAGGCGTCGACCGGCTGGCGCTTGATGTAGCCGTGGCGGGTGAGGGTGACGACCGACGACTGGTGCGGGACGAGGTCGGCCTCGCTGAACTGCTCGACCGACTTGGAGATGACTCGGGTCTTGCGCTCCTCGCCGAAGGTCTCGACCAGCTCGTCCATGTCTTCGGCGATCAGGCCGTCAATCTTCTTGGGGTCGTCGAGCAAGCCCTGCAGGTACTCGATCGTTTCGGTCAGTTCCTGGTACTCCTCTTCGAGCTTCGTCCGTTCAAGCTGGGCGAGGCGGCGGAGTTGCATTTCCAGCACGGCCTGGGCCTGGCGCTGCGAGAGCTCGAAGGGGTCTTCCTGGAGGCGGTCGCGGGCCGCCTCGGCCGATTCGGCAGCGCGGATGGCGGCGATGATCGCGTCGATGTTGTCGATCGCCTTGAGCAGCCCCTCGACGATGTGATGACGGTCGCGCGCCTTCTCCAGGTCGAACTCGGTCCGCCGAGTGATGATTGTCTGGCGGTGGCGGATGAACTCGCGCAGGAGTTGATGCAGCGTCAGCGTTCGCGGGCGGTTGTCGACCAGGGCGACGAAGTTGCCGCTGTACTGCGATTGCAGCCCGGTCGAGCGGTAGAGCTGAGCGAGAATCGTCTGCACGTGACCGTCGCGCGTCAGCTCGACGACCAGTCGCATCCCGTGCCGGTCCGACTCGTCGCGCAGGTCGCGAATGCCCTCGATCTTCTTGTCTCGAACCAGACCGGCAATCTGCTCGATGATGCGGACCTTGTTGGCCTGGTAGGGAATCTCGGTGAAGACGATTTGCAGACGATTGCCGGTCGTGGTCTCTTCCAGGTGATGGCGCTCGGCAACATCCACACCGCCACCGCAAGCGAATTGGCTGT
>JAPPBK010000197.1 GCA_026705105.1 Chloroflexota bacterium
TGATCTCCTGGTTGGTGCCGAAAAAGGGTTGAATGCCGCTGGTCAGGCGTTCCAGCAGTTCCGCAAACTCGGGGCCGCGATGGTTGATCATCTCCCCGCTCGCCGCCTCCAGCACCTCGGGAGGGCATGGCGTCGGGCCGGGAATTCTGAGATTCGTGGACATACCGCAGACGAACCGTTCACTAGGATGAAGATGTGTGCGCCGGGCGGACCGGCGTCGGGACGACAATCGCTCGAAGCGTATCAGCGCCGCCTGCTCGTCGAACCCTCTACTGGACCTGCGGATGTCCCACTCTGCTCACGAGGCAACGAAACACACCGCGAAGCTGCGCGCGCTGCCCAGTGTTGACCGTGTACTCGCCGAGCCGGCGCTGGCGGAGTTGCTGGGCCGGCTCTCACGCGGCGAAGTCACCGAGGCGGTTCGGGATGCCATCTCGAACGCGCGCGGCGCGCTGATATCCGACCGCTCCGCAGCGACGGATCCGGGAGAGCTCGCCCGCCTTGCCGCACAGTCGCTGCTCCCGCTCCTGGAGCCGTCGCTGCGGCCTGTGATCAACGCGACCGGGGTCGTCATTCACACGAATCTCGGACGCGCGCCTGTGTCCGAGGCCGCAGAACGCGCGATGGCCCGGACGGCGTCCGGATACTCAAACCTCGAGTACGACCTCGAGTCGGGATCGCGGGGTTCCCGAGCCGGCCACCTGGAGTCATTGCTCTGCGCCGTCAGCGGCGCGCAGGCCGGCGTCGCGGTCAACAACAACGCCGCGGCGCTGTACTTCGCCCTCAACGCATTCTGCGCCGGGCGCGAGGTCATCGTCTCGCGAGGACAGGCGGTCGAGATCGGCGGCGGTTTCCGCATCCCCGACGTGCTGCGGCAGTCGGGCGCGCGGCTGGTCGAAGTAGGCACCACGAATCGCACCCGCGCGCAGGATTACGCCGACGCCGTCAGCCAAGACACCGCAGCCATCCTTCGCGTCCATTCATCCAACTTCCGCATTGTGGGCTTCACCGAAGAACCGGCGCTTGCGGAGTTGCGGGGCGTGGCCAATGAGGCGGGGGCGTTGCTGATCGACGATCTCGGCAGCGGCTGCCTGCTCGATACGAGGCGGTTTGGTCTCAGCTACGAGCCTCGACCTCAGGACAGCGCCGCCGCCGGCGCGGACCTCGTCCTGTTCAGCGGCGACAAGCTGCTGGGCGGACCGCAGGCCGGCCTGATCGTCGGCAGGTCGGAGTCGATCGACCAACTCCGGCGTCATCCACTGATGCGGGCGCTGCGGCTGGACAAGGCGGCGATTGCCGGTCTCGCCGCCACGCTGCGTCACTACGTGATCGGCGAGGCGGTCGAGGCGGTCCCGGTCTGGCGAATGATCGCGGCCGATATCGACGAGTTGGACGCCCGCGCCCGCGGCTGGCGCGATGCGCTCGGCGCAGGCGAGATTGAGGACGCCGAATCGCCGATTGGCGGCGGATCGCTGCCGGCCGAGACCCGACCGACGCGCGTCCTGGGGTTGGCGCATCCGCATCCATCGGAGATCACCCGCTTGCTGCGCGAGCACGATCCGCCGGTCATTGCGCGGGTTGAGCATGGCCGTCTGCTACTCGACCCTCGCACGGTACTGCCCGGCGAAGACGGCCAAGTGATCGAGGCGCTGCGCGACGTGATCGGAGCGGCGCCTTGATCGTGCTTGGCGCGGTGCTGCCGCATCCGCCCGTGCTCTTGGGCGAGATCGGCCGGGGACACGAGCGCGAAGCGCAGGCGACGCTGGACGCCTATGGCGTCGTGGCTGGCAGACTTCACGAGCTTGAGGTTTCGCGGCTGCTCATGATCTCCACCCACGGCATCGTCACGCTCAACCGCTTTCACATTCTGGCCGCGCGGTTGAGCGGCAACATGTCTCGATTCGACGCGCCGGACGTCAGCTTTGGCCGCGACATTGATCACCAACTGACAGATACCGTGAGCAAGCGCGCCGCGGAGGCAGACGTACCGTTGACAGCGGCTGCTCAATGGGAAGAGTCGGATCATTCGCTAGGCGTCCCGCTGCGCCTGCTGGAGGATGCGGTCCCCGACCGAATCGCCGTGGTCGGCATCAGCTTCCGCCGGCCCGAGGAACACCTTCGTTTCGGCAAAGCCATCAGTGCCGCGCTGTCGGACATCGAGGAGCCGACCGCGGTTCTGGCGTCCGGCGATGCCGTGCACACGTTGTCCGACGCCTCCGCCTACGGCCACCACCGGCGGGCTGACGAGGTCCAGCAGCAGTACGAATCGGCGCTGCGGGCGTGGGATCCCGAGGCACTTTGCGCCATCGACGAAGACCTGCGCCGCGAAGTGGACGAGTCGGTCATCTCGTCGACGCTAATCCTGATGGGCGCGTTGCACGGGAGCGACGCCAATCCGCATATCCTTGCCTCAGAGCATCACTGGGGCGTCGGTTATGTCACGTCCCTGATCGAAGTCACCCCATCCCTTTCTCCCCCCTTTGGGGGGAGATGCTGAAAGCAGAGGGGGGCACATCTTGGACGCCAAGAGCATCGACGTGCTTGAGTTCCCCAAGATCATTGGTCGGCTCGCCGGGCTCTGCGGCAGCCCCGGCGGACGCGAACTGGCGCTTGCGCTGATGCCCAGCACCGATGCGGACGAGGTCCGCCGACGGCTCGCCGCCACCGCCGAGGCTCGCCGCCTCGCCTCGCTCAAGCCAAACTTCCACCTGGGTCAAGCGCCCGACATCGAGTCGAAGCTGATCGCCGCTTCCCGCGCCGCAATCCTGCCTGCGGCGGACATCCTGGAGATCGCGATTCTGCTGCGCACTGCGCGTCATGCAAAGAACCAGATGGCGCCGCTCTCACGTGAGCTGCCCCAGCTCGCCCGCCTCGCGCAGCGGATCGACGACTTCTCGCCGTTGATCCGCGAGATCGAATCCACCATCGACGAACGCGGTGAAGTGCCCGACAACGCGTCGTCCGCGCTCGCGGAGGCTCGGGCGCTCGTGCGCACGCTGCAGGAACGACTCGAACGCCAGCTCGAGCGGACATTGCGGCACGCTGTCTCCGACGGCATCGCCCAGGAGTCGTTGATCACCGAACGCGACGGCCGCTACGTGATCCCGATCAAGGCGGAGCTGCGTGGAGCGCTGCCAAGCGTGGTTCATGACGTCTCGGCGTCGGGCGCGACGCTGTTCGTTGAGCCGCTGGCC
Source organism: Chloroflexota bacterium (assembly GCA_026705105.1). GTDB lineage: Bacteria > Chloroflexota > Dehalococcoidia > Bin125 > Bin125 > Bin125. The sequence goes on from JAPPBK010000197.1 coordinate 3,195, forward strand.
GTGGTCGAACCAGGCAATCGCGTGCGCGAGGCGCGGCGCGAGGAAGAACGCGAAGTCGAGCGCATTCTGCGGGCGCTCTGCCAGTCGATCGGCGATGAAGCCGGCGCCATCCGAGCCGCGATCCGCTGTCTCTCGGCAATCGATCTGGCCCAGGCCAAGGCCCGGCTCGCCGCCGAACTTGACGCGCCGCTGCCGGCCGATGACGACCGGCTCAACTGGATCTCAGACGAGTCCGCTGAACTGATCCTGCATTCCGCGCGGCATCCCATGCTGACCGGCGACGTCGTGCCGATCTCAGCCACGCTCAACGCTGACGCGCGCTGCGTCCTGATCACCGGACCGAACACAGGCGGCAAGACGGTTGCGCTGAAGACCGTCGGCTTGCTCTGTCTGATGGCCCAGTCAGGGCTGCCGATCCCGGCGGAACTGGGGACCCGGCTGCCGGTGTTGCAGGACATCTTCGCCGACATCGGCGACGAGCAATCGATCGAGCAGTCGCTCTCGACCTTCTCCGCGCACATGAACAACATCGTGCGGATCATCAACGCCGCCGGTCCGGGCACGCTCGTGTTGCTGGACGAGCTGGGGGCCGGCACCGATCCCTCCGAGGGCGCGGCGCTGGCCCGCTCGCTACTGGAAGAGTTCCTCGACCTCGATTGCCTGTTGGTGGCGACGACCCACCACGGTGAGCTCAAGGTCTTCGCCCATGCGACCGAGGGCATCGTCAACGCATCGGCCGAGTTCGACACGCAGACCCTGCAGCCCACCTATCGGATCATCATGGGCACGCCGGGACGTTCCAACGCCCTCGCCATCGCTCAGCGGCTGGGCATGCCCGAACGCATCCTCGAGCGCGCCCGCGAAGATGCGACGACCGAGGCGGCTACGCTCGAACACCTGCTCGCCGAACTCCAACACGAGCGCGACGCCATCGCCGGACAGGCGCGCGCGGAGCGGGTCGCGCGCGAAGAGGCGGAGGAGATTCGGGCCAACCTGGCCGAGCGGCGGGAAACGATCGAGGCGGAGCGGGACGCCGTGCTGGCTCGCACCGAGCGCGCGATGGAGGACGAGCTGGCCCAGTTCCGGCGGTCGCTTCGCGCCTCGCTCAAGGAACTCGAACAACGGCAGTCCCGCGACCGGGCCGAGGAACTGGCCGAGCAGCGAGCCGAACAAGGGCGCGAGCGCTTGCAGCGAGTCCGCCGCGAGCGCTCCAACCAGCGCCGCAGGCGCGCCGACCGCCGGCCCAAGGAATCATCGTTCGACCCGCAAGGTCTGAGCAGCGGCGACTTCATCTACCTGCGCGGACTGCCGGAGCCGGGCGAAGTGCTCACGCCGGTCCAGGACGGCGCGCTCGATGTCCAGCTCGGCTCACTGCGCACGCGCGTCCGGGTCGAGCAGATCGAACGCCTCGCGCCGGTTGGCAGCCCGAATAGAGAGTCGGAGCGCCCGCTGCGCGGCATGGGCGCCACTGTCAGCAACATCCCTCGACCGCCGGTCGATCCCGGCTCGAAAATCGACCTGCGCGGCCAGATCACCGACGACGCCTTGCCGATGGTCGACTCCTTTCTCGATGTCGCCTACCGCGCCGGTCAGACCCGTCTGGAAGTCGTGCACGGCAAGGGAACCGGCGCGTTGCGGCGCGCGGTCCGCGATCTGCTCCGGCGGCACCCGCTGGTCACCCGCTTCGAGAGCGCCGAGCCCAAGCAGGGCGGCGATGGCGTGACGATCGTCACGCTGGTCGGATAGCAGGGTTCCGCATGGTGCTGCGACGCATCGCCGAAGCAATCGACCGACGACCCAACACCGGCCGCGTGCGGCGCAGCATTCTCCAGCTCGCCGCCGACGACTTCGTCAAGCAACTGCCGCAGCGCAAGGGACGTTCGGGCAACTGGGGGGTCAGCGGCTGGGATGTCTCCAACCTCGCGCATCCCGCCTTCTGGAGCATGGCGCTGCTCAGTCAGCGTCGCCAGCGCTACGCGATGACCCTGATTGGGCAGGTCTACGTCGATCAGGCCGCCGTGCAACCGTATGTCCAGGAAAAGCGCTCGACCGAACAGGTGCTGCACAGTTTCGAGAGTATCGACGCCGACTCGCTGGTCGGCTTCGTCGATGCCGCCGTGATGCTCTTCCAACCGCCCAACTCCAGCGGCGCGCCGCTCGTGCCGACCGAACAGGCGACCGAGATACTCCGCCTCGCCCTCCTGCGCGGCGCGATGGTCGGAGAGCTGCGCCCCGAGGAGGTTCGCGGGGCCTGGAGCGAGGCGCATCCGGATCAGGTCGAGCAGCACGGTCCCGAGGTCGCCTGGAAGAAAGCCCAGGGCCGAGCCGAAATGCTGCTCGAAGGCTGGTCCCAGTCCCGCCGCTCCCAGGGCCGGCGACTCATCTGACGGAGCCCCCATCTGCCTTCGGCAGCTCCCCCCGCATAGCGGGGGGAGAGGGAGCGTAGGTGTTCGACGCTACCCTCAGGCCATGACCACTCGGAGCGGCGGAATGAGAGACCTATTCGACGCCGATGTCGTTGATCATGCTGCGCCCCTCGCCGCGCGGATGCGGCCACGGAGCCTGGACGAAGTCGTCGGACAGCAACATCTCGTCGGCGGCGGCGCGCCGCTGCGCCGTGCGATTGAGGCCGACGCGCCGCCCTCGTGCATCCTCTGGGGACCGCCCGGCTGTGGCAAGACGACGATCGCCCGAGTGATCGCCGGACTGACGCACACGCGGTTCAGCACGCTCTCGGCGGTCTCCAGCGGCGTTGCGGACCTGCGCAAGGTGATTGCCGCGGCCGAAGCCGGACGCCGCGACGGCCTCGCCCGAACCCTTCTCTTCATCGACGAGATCCATCGCTTCAACAAGGCCCAGCAGGACGCCGTCCTGCATGCCGTCGAGGACGGCACGATCACGTTGATCGGCGCCACAACCGAGAACCCTTCGTTCGAGGTGATTGCGCCGTTGCTCAGCCGAGCACGTGTCTACAAGCTGGAACTGCTGGACACGGCTGATATCCGACGACTGCTGGAGCGAGCGCTCACCGATCCGGAACGAGGTCTGGGCCGCAGTCCGCCGGTAATCGAGGAGCAGGCGCTCGACGCCATCGCCAACGTGGCCGGCGGCGACGCGCGCGTGGCGCTGAACACCCTCCAGGCGGCCGCGGACAGCCTCGCCGGACAGGACCGCGCCATCTCGGTCGACGACGTGGCCGAGGTCGCGCAGCGCGCGCTGCCCTACGACAAGGGCGGCGACGCCCACTTCGACACGATCAGCGCCTTCATCAAGTCGGTCCGAGGCTCCGATCCTGATGCCGCCGTCTACTGGTTGGCGCGGATGCTCGAGGCGGGCGAAAACCCGATGTTCGTCGCCCGGCGGATTGTCATCCTGGCCGCCGAGGACATCGGGCTGGCCGACCCGCAGGCGCTGTCGGTCGCCGTCGCGGCGCAGCAGGCGACGCATCTGATCGGGATGCCCGAGTGCACGCTCGTGCTCTCCGAGGCGGCCATCTATCTCGCACGCGCTCCCAAGAGCAACTCCGCAATGAAGGCGTATTCCGCAGCGGTCGGCGCGGTGCGGGAATCCGGCGCTTTGCCCGTGCCGTTGCACCTGCGCAACGCGGCGACCGGCCTGATGGCTGCACACGGCTACGGCAAGAACTACCAGTACGCGCACGACTACGAGGGCGGCGTCACGCCCGACCAGCAGCACTTGCCCGAGGAACTCTCTGGCGTCGCCTTCTACCAGCCCTCCGATCGGGACGTGCGCCCGTGAAGCCCAGACAGCGATTCGACGAACTGGGCATGCCTGCCGTCGAGGCCGTTGCTGCGCTGTTCGAGACGGAGCCGGTTCGCCAGGACTGGAACCTGCCCGACGACCCGGTCGGGGTCTGGGAAGTGCTCTACCGCGCTGAGACCGGCAATATCCGCGTCCTGCTCTGGCCGGCCATTGGTCGACTCGATGTCACGGTCGGGCCGCACATGTGGGTGGTCAAAGGAGTCAGTGCAGTCGAGGTCATCGACGAGCTGGAGTTCATCGCCCGCTTCGGCGAGGACGGCGTCCTCACCGTCGCGCGCAACGGCCGAGTCGTGCTGACTGCGCCGAACCCATAGCTCGTCACTACTCGCTCGGAATCGGCAGACCGCGCAGACGCGCCAGATCGTCCAGGAATCGGCCCAGCATCGTCGCCGTCGCGCCGAAGATGCGATGACCCCGGTACCAGTACTCGCGCATGTGGAAGACCTGGCCGTCGCGTTCGCGTCGCTCGAACGCCACGTTGGACGGGTCCAGCAGGTGCGATAGCGACGGCGTGATGATCTCGCCCACCTCGATCGCCAGTGGCCGGAACGGATACGGAGCGCGATCGATCAAGCCCACATAGGGCGTGACGTGGAAGTCGGACATCGTCCGATAATGAGACTGCTCGCCGAGGATGTCCACGTGCTCGGCCCGAAGCCCGACCTCTTCGTCGGCCTCGCGCAGCGCCGCCGCCATCGGATGCTCGTCGGCCGAGTCCAACGCGCCGCCGGGGAACGAAATCTCGCCCTTGTGATGCTCGACCTCGTGCGAGCGCACGGTCAGCACGACCTCCGGGTCGTCGTAGGGCAGCAGCGCAATCAGGACCGCTGCGCGCCAGCGACCGATGTCCTCGGGCAGCTTCTGGATGTCATGGCCGGCCACAGCCGACCGCACATCGCCAATCGCCTTGGCCTCGTGTTCCTGATCCACGTAGTCGGGCATCGAAGCTCACCGCCGAACATGCGCTTGCGTCCCCCAGCCTACGTCACGACCGGCGTTGCACGGGTTGGCTAGTCTGCGTCGAGACGGCGAACCGTGGACGCCCCTCGGACTCGGCGTGAACCATTCGGGAACTGGAATCCAGGTGACCACAGGTTCTTCTCTCGACCGCGTGCCGCTCGGCGCGCATCTCGTCGGCAGCGTCCCGCTCAGCGACAGCGAATCGGTCTTCCGCGAGGCCGCGACCCGTCTGGGAGACCGCCTGCGCCGCATTCCCGACGGCGAGACCGGCATCCGCACCAACTGGATCCAGTGGCAGTGGCCGCTGCTCGCGCAGGTCGCGGAGCTTGAGGCCGCAGACGAAGAGCCAGGTCCGTTTGGACCCCGCTTCCGCCTGCGGGAAGGGATGTCGATCAGCGCATCGGACCTGCCCGACACCGGCTATCGCGACGCGGCGCTGGACTCCTGGCAGGTCTTTTCGCGACTGAAGCGAGAGGGCACAGTCTCTCCGGCGACCCGCTTTCAGGTCTGCCTGCCGACGCCGCTCGCGGTCACCCACATCCGCATCGTGCCGGCCGCGCAGGCCGCCGTCGAGCAGGCATACGAAGACAAGCTGCTGCAAGAACTCGACGACATCGTCGAGGCGATCCCGGCCGATCAGCTCGCAGTCCAGTGGGATACGGCCGTAGAGTTCGCGCTGCTCGAGGGCCTGCTCGACACCTTCGTCGCCGATCGTGAGCCGGACATACTCGAGCGCCTGTTGCGGCTCGGCAGTCACGTGCCCGCCGAGGTCGAGATGGGCTATCACCTCTGTTACGGCGATGTCGAACATCAGCACTTCGTCCAACCCGCCGACACGAGCAAGCTCGTCGCCATCGCCAACGGCGTTGCGGCAGGCCTGGATCGACCGCTGAACTGGATCCACATGCCGGTCCCGCGAGACCGCAGCGACGACGTTTACTTTGCACCACTCAAGGATCTGCGGCTGCACCCCGAGACCGAGCTCTACCTCGGCCTCGTCCACATCACCGACGGCGCCGACGGCGCAGCGCCGCGGATCGAGGCCGCGCGCCGGTTCGTCGCCGACTTCGGCGTCGCGACCGAGTGCGGCTTCGGCCGGCGTCCGGCCAAGACAATTCCCGCGCTGCTCGATCTGCACGCCGAGCTTGCCGCCCCGATTGCCTGATCGCGATCTGGCTACTCTGGGACGCAACGCTTCGAGAGATTTCGCGCGGGAGTCCGCCATGCCGCTGCAACTCGATCACACCATCGTCCCTGCCCACGACAAGGAACGCTCGGCGCGCTTCATCGCCCGCCTCTTCGGGCTCAGCTACGACGGGACCTGGGGCCACTTCGCGCCGGTCAAGGTCAACGACACGCTGACGCTCGACTTCGACAACGCCGACCGGTTCGCCTCGAATCACTACGCGTTCCTCGCCTCGGACGAGGAGTTCGACGCCATCCTGCAGCGGGTCAAGGACGAGGGCATCGCCTTCGGCAGCGGCCCGGGCTCACGCAGCGACGGCCGCATCAACAACCGGCACCAGGGTCGGGGCTTCTACTTCGATTGCGAAAACGGCCACGTCTGGGAAGTGATCACGCACACCTACATCACCGACTAGCGCCGCCTTCGTCGTATCCCCGATCGCGCTCGCGCTTGAAGGCGGACCAGCCCTGTT
>JAPPBK010000007.1 GCA_026705105.1 Chloroflexota bacterium
GCACATGCCGGCCACGCCCGACACGGCGATGGCCTCCGTACCCGTCGACCTGGCCGGCAAAGCCTCGGCCGTCAACAACGCCGGCCGCCAACTCGGCGGCACATTGGCGATCGCCATCCTTGGCTCGTTCGCGGCGGCCGCATACTCGTCGGGTGTGAACTCAGGACTCGGCCCGGTCGGGCTGCCCGAGCAATCAGTTGAGATTCTCGCCACGGGCATCGGTGCGGCGCAGCAGGTGCTGCCCACGCTCGATCCGTCGTTGCTGGGGCAGACTCAACTCGTCCTGCGCGAGTCCTTCGTCGATGCGATCAGCAACACGATGCGGTTCGGCATCATTTTCGCCCTGATCGCCGGCATTGTCGGCTGGATCCTTGTACCCAAGCGCCAACGCCAGGAACAGATGCAGTGGGAAGACGGCAAGCCGGTCGAACAGCCCGTTGCCGCGGTCGCCGCCCCCAGAAACGGCGCGTCCGTCAACGGCACGCGAGAGATCACGCCGAAGGCGAGGTCAGTCGCGTTGGTTCGCCCGCAGAAGTCCGGCATTCCGTAACCGGGCCTCGGCAACTCTCTTCGGTAGCCTTGCCGCGATGAACACTTCTCCAATGACGACCGACAACGGACCGGACTCGCGATGAGCTCCGCCACCGACGGCAACGTGGCCTCCGTCAACGTCAGTCCGCGCCGGCGTTGGATCGTGCTGGCGATCCTTGCCGGTTCGCAGACGATCGTCTCGCTCGACGCGACGATTGTGAACACTGCGCTGCCGACGATCAAGCGCGTCTTCGAGATGTCGGAGTCGCAGTCGCTCTGGGTCGTCGACGCCTATCTGGTCCTCTTTGGCGGACTGCTGCTGTTGGCCGGCGCGCTAGGCGACCGCTTCGGCAGACGGCGCATCCTGGCGATCGGTCTGACCGTGTTCACCATGGCCTCGATCGCCGTGGCGTTCTCGCCCAACGCCGAGGCGCTGATTGTCGGGCGCGGACTGCAGGGAATCGGCGGCGCGTTGGTTCTGCCTCAGACCCTGTCGACGTTGACCGCGGTGTTCCCGCGCCAGGAACGGAGCAAGGCGTTCGGTATCTGGGCCGGAGCGATGGGTATCGGCATGGCGCTGGGGCCGTTTCTCGGAGGCACGTTGGTCGATCAGATCGACTGGTCGGCGGTGTTCTGGGTGCCTGCGCCGCTGTCGGCGCTCGCGCTGGTCGCGCTCCCAATCGTTCCACCGACCAGGTCCGTCCTGCATACCAGGCTGGATGTGCCCGGCGCGTTGACCGGCACCGTCGGCATGCTGGCCCTCGTCTTCTCGATCATCGAGGGCATCCCGCGTGGCTGGGACGACCCGGTGATCCTCGCCACGATCACGGTGGCCGTGCTCTCGCTCACGTCGTTCATCCTGATCGAGCGGCGGACTGCGCAGCCGCTGATGCCGCTGGGCTTCTTCAAGCAGCGCGACTTTGTCGGCGCGATGGTCGGCATGTTCTTCATCATGTTCGCGTTGATGGGCGTGCTCTTCTATCTGCCGCAGTTCTTCCAGCTCGTCCAGGGCGTATCGGCCGCCGAGAGCGGCCTGCGCGTGATACCGCTCGCGGTCGTGATGATTATCGGCGCGCCGATTGCGGGGTTCATCCTGCCCAGAGTGGGGCCAAGATTTCTACTCTTCTGGGCGCCGACCATGCACGGCGGCGGCTGCCTGCTGATCCTGGCGCTCGTGCTGGCGGTCGACACTCCGTACTGGATGGTCGGCCTGGCGCTGGCCTGGTTGGGCATTGGCGGATCGCTGCACATGCCGGCCACGACCGATACCTCGATGGCCGCCGTGCCGGTAGACATGGCCGGCAAAGCGTCGGCCGTGACCACAACCGGTCAGGAGCTGGGTGGAACGATGTCGATTGCCATCCTGGGCAGCTTCGCCGCCGTGATGTACGCCTCCGGCGTGCGCGACGGCCTGACCGGCCTTCCGCTGTCGACCGCCGAGGTCGACGTCATGGCCTCCGGCATCGGCGCCGCCTACCACCTGTTGCCCGGACTCGACCCCGGCGTCCTCGGGGAGGTCCAGGCCACGTTGACCGACTCATTCGTACAGGCAATCAGGCGCACCTTCCTCTTCGGCATCAGCTTCGCCGTGGTCGCCGGAGTGGTCGGCTGGATCCTCGTACCCCGGCGTCAGCGTCTCGTTCAGGCGACATCGCTCGGCGGTCTTGAGACCGCTTCGCAGCCAGCGACCTCTTCCAATGGCGTCCTAGCCAACCCCACCGCCGAACTCGCGCCGCTGGCACGGTCGATGGCAACGTCCAGGCCGCAGAAGTCGGGCGTGCCGTAGCGGTGGATCAGTCGTCCAGCATTGACTCCGCCACCCGCTCGCCGATCATGATTGCGGTGAGGTTCGTGTTGCAACTCACGATGTCGGGCATGATCGAGGTGTCGGCGACCCGGAGGTTGTCGACCTGGTGGACGCGGCCGCGCTGATCGGTGACGGCGAGCGGGTCGGTCGGTTGGCCCATCCTCGCCGAGCCGCAGATGTGCCAGGTCGTGGATGTGGTGCGCAGGATGTAGTCGGCCAGCGCGTTGTCCGACTCGATCACTTCGGGACGCGGCGCGATCACGCGCTCGACGAAGGGCGCGATCGCGTCGGAGTGCATGATCTCCCAGGACAGGCGCAGGCCGTCCATCAGCCGGCGCAGGTCCTCGGGGTGCGAGGCGTAGCTCATGTCGAGCTGCGGCTGGTCGGACGGGTCGGTCGAGCGCAGCGTGACCGAGCCGCGCGACTGCGGCCGCTGGATCACAGCGCCGATGCCGAACGAGGGATGCTGGCGCGGCGCTTCGGTCAGCCCGCGTACCTGCTCTTCGTCCCAGATCGTCGAGATCGCGAGCTGCATGTCGTTGAACTGGTCGGAGCCGGGCGCGGTGTAGCGCACGCCGATCTCGGTGACGACGTCGGGATCGTGAACGACCTCCGGCTTGGGAAACGCCTGCACGCCGGTGCCGAAGTGGTCGATCAGGTTCTCGCCGACGCCGGGCAACGCGGCCCGTTGCTCGATCCCGTGTGGAGCGAGCTTCTCCGCAGATCCAATGCCGCTGCGCAGCAGGATCGCGGGCGATACGGCCGCGCCGGCGGAGACGCAGACGCGGTCTGCGTGGATCGTCTCGCCGTCCGCCAGCACAACGCCGTTGACGCGCGCGCCTGAGTTGGAGTCGAAGCTCAATCGGTCGACCAGCACACCGTGACGGATGGTCAGGTTCTCTCGGTCGCGGATGCCGAGCAGGTAGGCGATGTTGGTCGAGATGCGGTTGCCGTTGCTGCGATTGCGCGGCCAGGGACCTACTCCGCTCGCGTCGGGCAGATTGTGATCCCAGACATCGTCGAAGCCGTTCGCCCGGCAGGCGTCGTAGAAGGCGCGCTGCAACGGCTGCCAGTTGTCCGAGGGCTCCCGCTCAATCGGAATCGGTCCCGACTGGCCATGGAAATCGCCGCCCTCGGGATCGGACTCGAGCCTTCGGTAGTAGGGAAGGACATCCTCGAAGCCCCACTCGTTGCAACCCAACGCCACCCACGACTCGAAGTCGCCGGGCACGCCGCGCAGCGCGATGGTCCCGTTGACCGCCGAGGACCCGCCCATCACCTTGCCGCGATGCAGCGGGAAGTCGCGGCCGTGGCGCGCGTTGGCCTGGAATCCCCAGTCGTGGTCGCGCCACGAGACCCACGGCTTGAGTAGGTCGCGCGGCATGTCTTCGACCCGCGTATAGTCCGGTCCCGCTTCCAGCAGCAGCACGCGCCGGTTCGGATCCTCAGATAGTCGAGCCGCAATCACCGCCCCTGCCGAACCCGCGCCGATGATGATGTCGTCGTAGCTGGCCATATCGTCCTCCTGCTGTCGGCTGAGGATAGGCCAGCCTTACGGGAGTATCGGATAACGTAGCCCGAAGCGACGCTGCCTTCGCTCTCTCACCGCGAAGCGGGGGGAGATGTCACGGAGTGGCAGAGGGGGGCACGCCGAACCTCGGCGTATGCGCCAAACGGACGAGAACTTGCAATGGCGCGACCGGATACAGACAAGCTGATTCCCGCCTACGAAGGCCTGTTGGTCGTCGATCTCTCGCGGCGAATGTCTGGCGCGTTTGCGGCGCGGCTCTTCGCCGACCACGGCGCGGATGTCGTCATGCTGGAGCCGCCCGAGGGCCATCCGTTGCGACACGAGCCTCCGTTCCTTGACGACCAACCGGGCGTCGAGCGTTCGGCGCTGCACGGCTACGTGAACTGGGGCAAACGGTCAGTTGTCGTGGGCGCGGCAGGGGAAGCCGAGCGCTGGATTGCCGTGGCGGATGTCGTGGTCACTACCGACGGCCCCACGGCGCTGTCGCAGTGGCCGCTCGCAGCGCTGCGCACGAACGCCATCCATCTGTCGGTGACGCCGTATGGGCTGGATAGCGAGCTGGCAGACGCGCCAGGCGGCAACCTGACGCTCAACGCGCGCTGCGGTTGGGCGCACGTCAACGCCTTCCAGGACGAACCACCGCTCTCACTGCCGTCGCGCCAGTTCGGTTACACGGGCGGACTCGCAGCCTTCGTCGCTGCGACCGCTGCGCTGCGGCGTCGCTTCGAGTCTCCGGAGCCGGAGTTGGTCGATGTGCGCGAGCTCGAGGCGATGACTCACACGGTCTATCCGTGGACGATCGGCGCCGTCTACCAGGGCAGCGGCTGGTCGCGCGGCGCGACCGGCGGTCGGCCACGAGGCGAGCCGGGTCCGTTGTGGAATGCGGCCGACGGTCGGATGAACTTCGGCTTTGGCGACTGGCACAACTGGCGCGAGGCGATGGCGCTGTTCAACCTCCCCGATCAGGGCGCGCGCGAGGAGCTGCAAGCCCGCAATCAGCGCTACTCGAAGGACTTGTCAGCGGTCGTCGCCGGCGTGGCTCGGGAGTTGCCGGCAATGGAGAAGTGGCCGCTGTTTCATCGACTGGCAGCGCTCCGCTGCATCTCGGGTGTGCTCCAGACGATTCCCGAGCTGGTCGAGAACGAGCAACTGCAGTCACGCGGATTCATCGTCGAGACCGAACTGGACGGCCGGAGAGTGCGAGCATCCGGGGATCCGCATCCGATGAGTCCGCCGAGCTGGTCGGCAGGGTCGCCTGCGCCCAGGTTGGGTGCGAGTACTGGGAGCCCCCCTCTGTCACTACGTGACATCTCCCCCCGCTCCGCGAGGGGAGAGGAAGGCTATCGAGCTCCCCCCGCGCAGCGGGGGGAGATGCCGAAGGCAGAGGGGGGCTCCGCGACTCCGCGAGGTCCGCTGGACGGCATTCGTGTGCTGACATTCACGCAGGCCTGGAGCGGCACATTTGGGACTGAGCTGCTAGGTTTCCTCGGCGCGGACGTAGTGCAGATCGAGGCGCTGCGGCGGGTCGACATTTGGCGCCTGCTCAGACCCTGGGTGGGCAAGGCGATCCTCGATGAGTCGAAAACCCAGCATCCGGAGAACACACAGGGCGTCTACAACGCGGTCAATCTGAACAAACGCGGCATGACCCTGGATCTGAGTACCGACGACGGCCAGGACATCTTCTGGCGGATGATGCCGCAGTTCGACGTCATCTGCGAGAACTTCCGCCCCGGCGTGCTGGACGGTTGGGGCATCACCCTGGAGACGCTGGCAGAACGGCGACCGGACATCATCCTCGCCTCAATCTCCGGATACGGCGTTACCGGCCCCTACGCGGCCTATCCCGCGAACGGCGCCACGACCGAGCCGATGTCGGGACTCTCCTCGATCCACGGCTACGAGGGCGATCCGGGAACCAACACCGGCGGGCTGTATCCCGACTCGATCTCCGGCTATGCAATGCCCGCTGCCGTGATTGCGGCGCTGGCGCGTCGCGGACGAATCAACGGCCCGCAGCGGATTGATGTGGCGATGCTCGAGGCGATGGGCGTTGTCGTCGGCGACGCGATTGCCGAGTACGACGCCACGGGGCGGCCGCCGGTTCCGCTCGGCAATCGGGATCGACGGCGCGCGCCGCACAACATCTATCCCTGCCTCGGCGAGGATGAGTGGGTGGCGATTGCGGTCGCCGGCGAGCGGGACTGGCAGACGCTCTGTCGCGAGATGGATCGATCCGCGTTGGCGAGCGACGCCCGATTCGTCGACGCGCAGTCACGCAAGCTCCACGAAGCGGTGTTGGACGACCTCATGGCCGAGTGGACAGCGACGCAACAGGCAGCCGATGTCGAGCAGCGGCTGCTGGCGCAGGGCATCGACGCCGCTCGCGTCGCAAAACCGTATGAGCAGTTCACCCTGCCTGACCCGCACTATCTGTCCAGCGGATTCATCCAGTCGGTCGATCATCCCGAGGTGGGTCCCTCCTGGCTGCCCGGCGCTCCCTGGCGATTCAGCGGTCTCGAGGACCGTCGGCTGCGGCCGTCGCCCTGCGTCGGCCAGCACTCGTTTGAGGTGTTCGCCGCAGAGCTCGGGATGTCGGAGGCGGAGTACCGGTCGCTGGTGGAGCGCGGCATCAGCGGCACCATGGACGATGTGCGAGCGACTTCCGCAGGGCCCTAGTCCTCTCCCGCCGGGAGCGGAAGCGGCGCTGATATCTTGGCCATAGATGTCGTGTTGTGTCTGAACTGCCCCTTCTGAAACCGGAGTGACGTCATGCCGCCCAAGGGAACTGTGTCCAAGCTGTTGATTGCCAATCGCGGCGAGATTGCGATTCGCGTCGCTCGCGCCGCCTCGGACCTCGGCATCGGCACGGTCGCGGTCTACTCAGAGGACGACTCTCGCTCGCTGCATGTCCACGCGGCCGATGAGGCGATCGCGCTCGACGGGCTCGGCGTGCCTGCATATCTCAACATTGACGGCCTGATCGCGGCGGCCCGATCGGCCGGTTGCGACGCCGTCCACCCCGGCTACGGATTCCTGGCCGAATCGGCCGAGTTCGCCCGCGCCTGCCGTGACGCGGGCATCACCTTCGTCGGCCCGACGCCGCATCTGCTCGACCTGTTCGGCGACAAGGTTCGCGCGCGGCAGGCAGCTCGCGAGGCTGGCGTTGCAGTGATCGAAGGCTCCGACGAGGCGGTCACGCTCGAACAGGCGGCGGCGTTCTTTGAGTCACTGGGAGAAGGCTCCGCGCTCATGATTAAGGCGGTCGCCGGCGGTGGCGGACGCGGATCCCGGGCAGTGCAGGCCCTCGACGAACTGGAAGCCGCCTGGGAACGCTGCGAGTCCGAGGCGAAGATGGCGTTCGGTTCCGGGGCGCTCTACGTCGAACAACTGATTCCGCGGGCACGCCACATCGAAGTCCAGATCATCGGCGACCTGCACCGTAGCGTGACGCATCTCTGGGAGCGTGAGTGCTCCGTCCAGCGGCGGTTCCAGAAAATCGTCGAGATCGCTCCTGCGCCGCATCTGCAGCCGGAAACCCGCGATGCGATCGTCGAGGCCGCTGTGCGGATCGCCCGCGATGTCGGTTACTCCTCGCTCGGGACGTTCGAGTTTCTACTCGACGCCTCGGACGGGTCCGGCGACCGCTTCTACTTCCTCGAAGCCAACGCGCGGCTGCAGGTCGAGCACACCGTGACCGAGCAGGTCACCGGCGTCGACTTGGTTCAGTCGCAGCTCCGAGCGGCGCAAGGATCGACGATTGCCGAGCTAGGCCTTGACGATCCGTCTTGGCTCCGACCGCGTGGATTCGCGATTCAGACCCGCGTCAACATGGAAACACTGACGATGGACGGCTCAGTCCGTCCCGCAGCCGGAACACTCACGGCATACGAAGCGCCGTCGGGTCCCGGTGTCCGTACCGACGGATTCGGCTACGTCGGTTACCAGACCTCTACCGCTTTCGACTCGCTGCTGGCCAAAGTGATCGCGCACTCCCCGACGCAAGACTTCGACGACGCAGTCACCCGCTCATTGCGCGCCCTCTCAGAGTTCCGGATCGAAGGCGTCGCCTCCAACATCCCCTTCCTGACCAACGTGCTTGAGCATGAAGACTTGGCCCAAGGCCGGATCCACACGCGTTGGGTCGACGAGCAGATGGCGGGTCTCGCTTCAACCAACGGCATACAGCGCATCCGCTACCACTCAACAGAGGCGCCGACTGTCGACACCGGATTCGCTGGCGCCCGCGTCGACTCCCGCGATCCGCTGGCGCTCTTCGAGCACGACCAGCGCGTCAAGCAGGAACAGTCAATCGAGATCGTCGCAGAGGACGCGCCCGACCTGACCGGTCCCGAAGGCTCGATCGGTCTGCCCGCTCCGATCCAGGGCACGATCGTCTCGATCATGGTCGAGGAAGGCCAGGAGGTGCGGAACGGCCAGGACCTTGTCGCGATGGAAGCGATGAAGATGGAGCACGTGATCCAGGCCGACCGCGACGGCATCGTCATGGGCGTCGCCTGCTCAGTCGGCGACGTGATCCGCGAGGGATTTCCGCTCGTCTTCATCCTCGAGGCTGAGGTCTCGGTCGAAGCGGTCGGCGGCGGAGAGCTGATCGACCCGGACTTCATCCGCCCCGATCTGCAGGAGAACTACGACCGCCATGCGTTCACGTTGGACGAGAATCGCGGGGCGGCCGTCGCCAGACGACGCGGTCGCGGATATCGCATGCCGCGCGAGAACATTGAGCAGCTCGTCGACCCCGGTTCATTCCAGGAGTACTGGCCGCTGATCGTGGCGCGCCAGCATCAGCGCAACACCGATGAGCAGCTCCGCGAGAACACGCCTGCGGACGGCCTGATCGCGGGGACTGCGACGATCAACGGCGACCTGTTCGACGAGCAGGCGGCCCGCGCGATCGTCGTGCACTACGACTACACGGTGCTCGCCGGCACGCAGGGCGGTCGCAATCACTACAAGCAGGACCGCATGTTTGAGATGGCGCGGCGTTTCCAGTTCCCGATCGTCTTCTACACCGAGGGCGGCGGCGGACGACCGGGCGACGACCGTACCGGACCCGGGGTCGCCTTCGACACCTACACCTTCACCCAGTTCTCGAAACTGTCGGGCCTGGTGCCGCTGGTCGGCGTGACCAATGGCCGCTGCTTCGCCGGCAACACGGCGCTGCTCGCCTGCTGCGACGTGATCATCGCCACTGAGGGCTCGACCGTCGCCATGGGCGGTCCGGCCATGATCGAGGGCGGCGGACTCGGCATCTACACGCCCGAGGAAGTCGGGCCGATGTCCTTCCAGGTGCCCAACGGCGTGGTCGACATCCTCTGCAAGGATGAGGACGAAGCGACGGAGGTCGCCAAGAAGTACTTGAGCTACTTCCAGGGACCAACTGCGGAGTGGACCGCGCCGGACCAGCGCCGCCTGCGGCACATCGTGCCCGAGAACCGGCTGCGGCTGTACGACATGCGCGAGATCATCGACACGATCGCCGACGAAGGCTCGGTGCTGGAGATCCGCGAGAAGTTCGGCATCGGGATCATCACCGCGTTCATCCGCGTCGAGGGTCACCCAATCGGCGTGATAGCCAACAACCCGCATCACCTCGCCGGCGCGATCGACTCCGACGGCTCGGACAAGGGCGCGCGCTTCCTCCAGCTCTGCGACGCCTTCGAC
>JAPPBK010000420.1 GCA_026705105.1 Chloroflexota bacterium
CGGCGCCGACGACGGTGTGCAGTTCGTCGATGAAGAGGATGACCTGGCCTTCGGACTCGCGGACCTCGTCGATCACGGACTTCAGGCGTTCCTCGAACTCGCCGCGGAACTTGGCGCCGGCGAGCAGCACGCCCATGTCAAGCGCCATCAGCCGCTTGCCGCGCAGGTTGTCGGGCACGTCGTCGGCGGCCATGCGCTGAGCGAGCGCCTCGGCGATGGCGGTCTTGCCGACGCCGGCCTCGCCGATGATCACCGGGTTGTTCTTGGTCCGGCGGTTGAGGATCTGCAGCACGCGGCGCAGTTCGACGTCACGTCCGATGACGGGGTCGAGCTTGCCCTCCGAGGCGAGGCGGGTGATGTCGGTGGCGTAGCGGTTGAGCGAGTCGTAGTGCGACTCGGCGTCGGGCTGGTCGACGCGGCGGGACCCCCGGATCTGCTGGAGCGCGCTGTAGAGTCGCTCGGCGGTGATGCCGTGGGCGCGCGTGATCTGCGCCGCGGGGCCGCCGGAGTCTCCGGCGAGCGCGATCAGCAGATGCTCGACGCCGACGTATTCGTCGTTGAGGCGCTCGGCCTCGACGTTCGCTCGCTCGAGCAGCTGCACGACGCGCGGCGTGACGGTGAGCTGGACGACGTCGTAGCTCAGCTTCGGGGCCGCGTCAATCGCGGTGTCGGCGTCGGCGCGCAGGCGCGCGCGGTCGACGTTGAGGGCATTGAGCAGGTCGTTGGCAAGTCCGTCCTGGACCGTGGCGATGCTGGCCAGTAGATGCTCGACGTCCCACTGGGCGTGCTTCTTCTCGCGCACGAGTTGTTGGGATGCTTCCAGCAGTTGCTGGGCCTGGTTGGTGAATCGGTCTCGTCGCATCATCGTCGTCGCTCCTGTCGGTGGTACTGCGGGCGTCGGACCGCCGGCAGTTGTTGGTCACGCTGTCGTTGAACTTCGTCTTTGAGTTGCCGGTTCTCGCGTTCCAGTTCGCCAATCCGGTTGCGCAGGCGCAGGATGATGTCGGCGCCGGCGAGGTTGACGCCGAGCTCGTCGATCAGGCGGCGGATCAGGCGCAGACGTTCAATGTCCTCCTCGCTGTAGAGCCGTTGGCGTCCCGAGGAGCGGGCGGGTTTGAGCAGGCCTTCGCGCTCGTAGGTGCGCAGCGTCTGTTGGTGGACGCCGACCATCTGCGCCGCGATCCGGATGGTGTAGACGGGGGTGTCGCTCATTGGTCGTCGCCTTCAAGTTCTCGCAGCCGGCGGAAGAGCTCGGTCTGCTCGGGGCCGAGCGGTTCCGGCATGCGCAGCCTGGCTTCGGCGAGGATGTCGCCGCGTCCCTCGCCGCGGAATCGGGGCATACCCTGTCCGGCGAGCCGAAAGATTCGGCCATTCTGGGTGCCGCCGGGGATGCGCAGCGCGAGGCGGCCGCTGCCGCCGAGCGAGCGCACGGCGACCTCGCCGCCCAGCGCGGCCGTGCTGACCGGCACGTCAACGGGCACGAGCAGGTCGTCGCCGCGTCGCTCGAAGACCGGGTCGTCGTCGACCTGGACGATCAGGAAGAGGTCGCCGTCGCGGCCGCCGCCGGTCTCCTCGCCCTTGCCGGTGAACTTGATTCGCTGTCCGTCGCGGACGCCGGGTGGGACCGTCAGTTCGAGGCGCGAGCCGCCGGCGCCGCGCTGGAGGGTGCGGGTCGTGCCGTGGAAGGCCTCGCGCAGGGAGACGTTGACGCTGTGCTCGATGTCGCGTCCCCGCGCGGGCCGGGCCGGCGCGCCGCCGCGCTGACCGCCAAAGAAGCTGCCGAAGATGTCGCCCAGGTCACCGACATCGCCCATTTCGCCGAATTCGACGCGCACGTTGGGGTCGCCGCCGAAGGAGCGGTTGCCGAAGCCTCCGAAGCCGAAGCCGCCGCCGTTTTGCCGCTGCATCTCTTCGAGCTGCTCGGCGTGCTCCCACTGGTCGCCCCACTTGTCGTAGGCGGCGCGCTTGTCCGCGTCGGAGAGCACGTCGTTGGCGGCGTTGACCTGCTTGAAGCGTTCCTCGGCCTGCTTGTCACCGCCGGTCACATCGGGGTGATACTGGCGGGCGAGGCGTCGGTAGGCGGAGGAGATGTCCTTGTCTGAGGCATCTCTGGAAACGCCGAGGGTCTGGTAGAAGTCGAGGGGCATGGTTGAGTCCGTTTGCGTCCTTGAGTGCAACGCTATCAGGTTCTTCCAATGCTCGCCAGCGACCAATCAGTATAGTTATATGTATCACACTCAAGATTATTGACACCTAGCGAAGGATCGGCGTATGTTGTGGTCAACGCCGATGGGAACCACGCTCAGCAGCATCGGCAGGAAGGAGCCTGAAATGAGCAAGATTCTGATTCGTGACCCGTTTGCCGAGTTCGACAGCCTCTTCTCCGGTCAGTGGCCGAGGGCGTTCGCACGACGCCCGCGACGGGTTGCCTCGACCGCGGCCGGCAGCATGCCGACTACGTCCTGGCAGCTTCCGGTCAACGTCTACGAGAACGACGAGGGAATCGGCATCGAGGCCTGGGTGCCGGGCTTCGGCGAGGACGAGATCTCGGTGACCGTGGATGACGGTCAACTGACGATCCACGCAGAGCACGCGAGCGACGAGAGCTCGGAGCAGGGCTCGGTCGAAGACCGCAAGTACCGCCGTCGCGAGGTGGCGCGCACGGTGTTGAGCCGCAGCTTCAAGCTTGACCCGGCCTACGATTCCTCGAAAATCTCGGCCCAACTGGCCAACGGCGTGCTGGAGCTGTCGCTGCCCAAGGGCGAAGAGCCGGAGCCGCAGAAGATCGCGATCCACACCGGCGCGGTCAGCGAGGCGGTTGCGGAGGTCATCGACGAGAGCTAAGCGACCAGGCAGCCCCCCTCTGCCTTCGGCATCTCCCCCCGCGGAGCGGGGGGAGAGAGGAGCAGCAGACGGCTCCATCCAGAGGGTGGAGCCGTCGTGGTTTAACCTGATCTCATGGTGCAACGGATGCTGGCCCTGGTGCCCGACGAGCAGGCTCGCGCCCAGATCGACCTGGTGCGCGCGCTGTACGACCGCGAACAGGTCGACGCGACGCCGCCGCACATCCCCCTGACCGACCAGTTCGACGATCACTACGGACTGGGCGACCTGGAGCAGATGTTGGAGGTGATCCTCGGTCTGTTCCACCCGTTCATGCTGGAGCTGGGCGCGCCCCAGTCGTGGTACGACGACGGCGAGCATCTGTTGCAGATGGTGGCCGAGCAGGGCGCCGAGGATGCGCAGCGGATTTCCTCGATCGTCTATCGCGACCTGTATCCCGAACAAGCGCCGGACGCGCTGATCCGTTCGCGTTCACCAATGGAACGGACGGCGCTGACCGTGGGCCGGTTTCGCCGTGAGGCGGAAGCGGTCAACGCGGCGGAAGCGTTGGCGGCGCAGCGCTACTTCCTGGTGGTGACGCACGTCGGCGTGTTTGATGCGGTGGAGCAGTCGGAGGGTGCGTCGGGATGGTCGTTGCGGCGGTCGCTGCCGCTCGGTTCGATGATGGCCGACTTCTGACCTGCTAGTAGTTCTAGTCGTTCGCCCGCTGTCGGAGTTCGCGTTGGAGTACTCTGAGCGTGTCTCCAGGTCAGCTGCGGAGGTGTGCGATGCCGGTCGTGACAGTCTCAAGTCAGTACGGCGCGGGCGCGCGCGATGTCTCGCGCCGCTTGAGCCGCACGCTGGGGTTGGAGTACATCGACCAGACGGTGCTGGTGGACGCCTCGCGGCAACTGGGCCGGACCGTGTCGGAGGTGGCGGAGAAGGACGAACGGACGGACTCGTTGCGAGCCCGTCTGGGGCACTTCCTGCAGCGGGCGCTGGAGCGCTCGGCGGCCGGCGGGGCGATCGACCCGATGCTTGGCTCAGGCAACCTGGAACTGATGCTGTCGCAGAGCTACCAGGAGCTGTCGGACGCTGGCTCGGGCGTGGTCGATGACCGCGCGATCCTGACGACGACCTCGCAGATCATCGAATCGATCGCGCAGCGCGGCAACGTGGTGATCCTTGGCCGCGGCAGCCAGATGATCCTCAGGGACATGCCCGATGCGACCCATGTGCAGCTCGTGGCCGAGCCGGAAGTGGCGTTGGCCCGGGTCCAGGAGTGGGAGGGCGTCGACGAGGTCACGGCAGCGCGCAGCATCGAGGAGTTCAACCAGGGCCGCGCGGCATTCCACGAGAAGTTCTGGAAGGTGGACGTCTGGTCGCCACTGCTCTATGACGTGGTAATCAACACCACGCACTTGTCCTACGTGCAGGCGGCGGAGCTGGTCGCCTCGGTGATGGAGAAAAAGTCGGGCGTCGCGGTCTAGGATTCGCCCCCGGGGGCGGACTCAGCTGACCAGGCTGCGAAGCACATCTTCAGCAGCGATCAGGCGCGGGGCCATGCCGAACTGACCGTGGATCTGCAAGCCTTCGGCGTCCGGTCGTTCGCGCAGGCCGATGGCGTCCCGGTAGCGGGTCATAACCGGGTGGTCTTCGCCGACGGCGTCGCTCAGGAGTTCCTCGGCGGCGTCGCGCCAGCGCATGAAATCGTCGGTGGTGGGACCGATCGAGCGGATGTAGCGGGAGCGATCGAGAAGCTGTTCGACTTGCTGGTTGAGGTCCATGCGGGAGAGTGTATCGCAGGTGCGGAGGGGTGCCGGTTTCTGCGTGAAGCGGGCACTTGGATGCGGTTGAAACGGGGAGCTGGTTCCTGCGCGAAGCGGGAACTGGGCGTTACCGGCGGGCCTGCCAGCGCTCGGAAGCGCGACCGCCGCGGTCGTCCCAATCCAGCGCAAGACCGGCTGGCCAACGATCGGCGGCTAATGGGCCAATGCTGGTTTCCACGGACGATGGAGTAGGCGCGCTCATCAGGACGCCGTCTTCACGGGGGTTGGCGTAGAAGTTGCTGCGCACGGCGTCCTCGCTGAAGCCTCGGCTGCGGTAGAGCCGGCGGGCGGCCGTGTTGGAGACCCGGACTTCGAGCTGGATCAACTCGCAGTCGAGCCGCTGGGCGAGGCGGAAGACGCAGTGGAGCAGGATCGCGCCGAGACCCTGACCCTGCGCGTTGGGATCGACGGCAAACGTACAGAGCTGAAGCTGATCGACGATGTGCCAGGCGCCGAAGTAGCCGAGCAGCCGATCTTGCTGGTCGGTGAGGACGTAGAAGACGCTGATCGGCGACTCGGTCAGTTCGCCGACGAAGTAGCGGCGGCTCCAGCCGGACTGGCCGAACGCACGGCCGTCGAGCTCGGTGACGGCGTCGACATAATCGAGGGTCATGGGCCGGAGTTGGAGCGAAGGGGACATGGGAATGCGTCCGCGCTGAAGGGTCCTGGATTACGTCCGAGTGATCCGGATCGGGCTCATCGGGTGTCGCGTATGCGGCGCACCACTATAATGCTGATGAACTATGGATGAGTCTGAGCGGCGGACCGACGCCGTGGTGGCGCCTGACAGCCGCCCGCTCGGGAGCCGAAATTGACCGCACTGACTGCCGATGTCCAACCTCGCCGGGGCCTGCAGGTCCCGGTCTCGATCGTGGTCATCGGTCGTGTACTGCGCTTTGCGCTGCCCTACTGGAAGGGCTTGTCGGTCACCGCGATCGCGATCCTGGCGACGGCGGCGTTCGCCATCGCCACGCCGTGGCTGCTGCGCTGGGCGATCGACACCGCCATTTCGACCGAGATCATCGACGGCGACACGGTGATCGCGATCACCGGCTGGCTCGTGGCCGTGGCCGGTCTGGCGCTGGTCGGCGCGGCGGTGCTGCGCGGGACCTCGATGTTCGTCCAACGCTATCTCGCCGAGTGGGTCGGACAGACAGTCGCCTACGACCTGCGCAACGCGATCTACCAGCGGCTGCAGACGCTCTCGTTCCGCTACCACGACGGCGCCGAGACGGGCCAGATCATGGTCCGCGCGACGCAGGATGTCGAAGTCGCGCGGATGTTCATCAACTTCGGCGGCGTGCAGCTCTCGTTCACAGTGGTGATGGGGGTCGGCACGCTGGTGATCATGCTGTTGATCAACTGGCCGCTGGCCTTGATGGTCTGGGGCATCATGATCCTGATCGCCGCGCGTTCGGCATTCGTGGCGCGGCGGCTGCGGCCGATCTGGAACGATGTGCAGGAGTCGCAGGCGCAACTGGGCACGGTGCTGCAGGAGGCGTTGTCGGGGATTCGCGTGGTCAAGGCGTTCGGACGGGCCGAGTTCGAGGGTCAGAAGTTCGGCCGCGCGGCGGGATGGCTGCAGCAGCGTTCCTACGACGCCTCGATGGTCCAGGCGGTGAACATGCCGCTGATGACCATGCTGGGCGCCGCCGCCATCGTGCTCACGATCTGGTACGGCGGGCGCGAGGTGGTGAACGGCAACTTCACGGTCGGCGAGCTGACCATGTTCCTGATGTTCCTGACCATTCTGCAGATGCCGATCCGCGGCCTGGGCTGGATGGTGATGATGGTGCCTCGCGCGGCGACCGCCGGAGTGCGCATCTTCGAGATTCTCGACCAGGAGTCGGAAGTGCGCGACAACCCGGATGCGGTAGCGCCGTCTGAACCGCAGGGTCACATCAAGTTCAATCACGTGAGCTTCTCCTACGATCCCCGTTCCCCGGTGCTGCGCGACATCGAGCTTGACGCGAAGCCCGGGGAGCTGATTGCACTGCTCGGCCTGACCGGCAGCGGCAAGTCGACCGTGGTCAACCTGATCCCGCGCTTCTACGACGTCAGCGCCGGCAACGTGCGGTTCGACGATCAGGATGTTCGCGACTGGCCGCTGGAGGATTTGCGGCGTCAGGTGGCGATCGTGCAGCAGGAAGTATTCCTGTTCGCGGCGACGCTGAAGGAGAACATCGCCTACGGTCGTCCCGACGCAACGGACGAGGAGATCGAGGCGGCGGCCAAGCTCGCCCGGATCCACAGCTTCATCAATCGCTTGCCTGAGCAGTACGACACCTGGGTGGGCGAACGCGGAGCGAACTTCTCCGGCGGCCAGAAACAGCGGATCGCAATCGCGCGGGCGTTGCTGATGGATCCGCGGGTGCTGATCTTCGACGACTCGACCTCGTCGGTGGACGCGGCGACGGAATTCGAGATTCAACAGGCGATGGCGGCGCTGATGCGCGGACGGACGACGTTCGTGATCGCCCACCGGCTGCGCTCGCTGCGCGATGCCGACCAGATCCTGGTCTTGGACCAGGGCGAGATCGTCCAGCGCGGCAAGCACGACGAGCTGCTGGCCCAGGGCGGACTGTACCGCGAGATCTACGAGTTGGAGCTGCGCGACCAGGAGTCGGCCGGGGCCCAGGCGGGCGAGCCGGTGGAAGCGGTCGCAGCGGCGGGCGGGAGCGGCTAGATGGGCATGATGGGCGGCGGCATGGCCGGCGGTTGGAGCTCCAACCTGGGCGGCGGCGGCAGCGGTCCGCGCAGCGCCTGGGCGAGTTCCGCCTCGATGGCCGACGGCTGGGACAAGGAATACGGGTCGCTCTACAACCCGCGGCTGGTGCGTCGCTTCGGCCGCTACATCGGTCCGCACAAGAAGCGCCTTCTGGCAGCGATCGTGGCCAACGCGTGCTTTGCGGTGGCGTTCAATATCCAGGTGCTGGTCGTCTACCAGGCGCTGCAGGGCGCGCTGGAGAACGGGATTCTCTCCGAGTTGGACCGGATCGCAATCGCCTTCGGCGTAATCGTGCTGGTCTCGTGGGCGGCCGAATTCCTACGTCAATGGCTGATGGCCAATGTTGGCCACCCGATTTTGAGACGGATGCGCCAGGAGGTGTTCGACCACCTGATGCGGTTGGAGCATCGCTTCTACGACCGCGGCGAGGTCGGGGCGATCATGTCGCGGGTGACGTCGGACGTGCAGGTGCTCCAGGAAATGTTGACCTCGGGCGTGCTGACGGTGATCGGGGACATCTTCGGCCTGGCGATCATCATGGCGGTGATGTTGTTCATCGACTGGCAACTGGCGCTCGTGTCATTCGCCGTCTTGCCGATCCTGATCCTCTCAATGGCCTGGTGGAGCAAGCGGGCTCGCATGGCGTTCCTGGAGACGCGGGTCGCCATTGCAGCGGTCAACTCGACGCTGAACGAAGACCTCAACGGGGTCCGCGTGGTGCAGAGCCTGAACCGCGAGTCCGAGAACGCCAAGCGCTTTGACCGGATCAACAACTGGAACTTGCGGGCAACGCGGCGCGCGGGACTGCTCTCGGCGGCGATCATGCCGCTGGTCGAAATCCTGATCGCGCTGGCGACGGCGTTGATCATCGTGGTCGCTGCGGTGCGCTTGAGCGGCGGGAACCTGGACGAGGCGGCGGGCGTGGCGGCGATCATCGCGTTTGCCATTGGCATCCAGCGCTTCTTCGATCCGGTCCGCGACCTGGTCTTGCAGTACACGATGTTCCAGCGGGCCATGGCCGGCGCGGAGCGGGTCTTCGAGGTGTTGGACACGGAGCCCGAGATCGAGGACGCCGAGGACGCGCGGGAGCTGCCCGACATCGCCGGGCACGTGCACTTCGACAACGTCTCGCTGGAGTACGTCGAGGGCGTGCGGGTGCTGTTCGACCTCGACCTGGAGGTCCAGCCGGGCGAAACGGTCGCCCTGGTCGGCGAGACCGGCGCGGGCAAGACATCGATCACCTCGCTGATCACGCGCAACTACGAAGTCACCGAAGGCGCGGTGCGGATCGACGGGCACGACGTGCGCGAGGTCACGCGGGCGTCGCTGGTGCAGCGCGTGGGCGTGGTCCTGCAGGATCCGTTCCTGTTCTCGGGCACGGTGCTGGACAACATCATGTACGGCAACCTCGGCGCGACGCGCGAGCAGGCGATCGAGGCGGCCAAGGTGGTCGGCGCCGACGAGTGGATCGAGCGCCTGCCGCAGAGCTACGACACCCCCTTGGCGGAGCGGGCGCAAAACCTCTCGATCGGGCAGCGCCAGCTGGTGGCGTTCGCACGGGCGATCCTGAGCGATCCGCGCATCCTGATCCTCGACGAGGCGACGGCGAACGTGGACTCGCAGACGGAGGCGCTGATCCAGCAAGCGATCGCGCGGGTGCTGCGGGGTCGGACAGCGTTCGTGATCGCGCACCGGCTCTCGACGATCCGCTCGGTCGACCGGATCATCGTGCTGGAGTACGGCCGGATCATGGAGCAGGGCTCGCACGAGGAGCTGCTCCAGGTCGACGGCTACTACGCCAAGCTCTACCGGATGATGTACGCGGCGCAGGAATCGGTGGAGTTCGACGAAGAAGCGGCGTTGGCGGTGCTCGACCGGATGCGCGAGCGGACCAACGCGAACGGCCGCAACGGGACAAACGGCGCCGGCTCGCGGCCCGAAGAGGGCAAGCCGGCGCTGGCGCTGGACTGAACACCATCATCCCGTACGTAAGAGTGAACCATCCTGACTTCACGCTGCCCCGGAGAGCGGATGCCCCCCTCTGCCCCCCGCCTTCGCGGGGGCAGGCTTTCGGCATCTCCCCCCGC
>JAPPBK010000466.1 GCA_026705105.1 Chloroflexota bacterium
AGGGCGGTCGCACGGTGGGCGCCGGCGCGGTCACCTCGATCCTGGAATAGCGCCGAGACTGCAATTCGTGCGAAGATGAAGCTATCCAGCCGGACCGGACCGACCGGTCGGCGCCGGAGGAAGGGAACTGGCCATGGCGAAGGGTGATCGCGTGTTCATCACGCTGCGCTGCCGAGAGTGCCAGTCGCATACGTACCACACGACGAAGAATCGTCGGAACAACGCCGACCGGCTTGAGTTGACGAAGTACTGCCCGCCCTGCCGCGGGCGGCGCGAGTACCGGGAGACGCGGTGATTCGTGGCCCGATCGCGAGATAACCGTCGTCGCCGGGGTCGGAGGAGCGGTCAACCGCGAGCCGCGGCGACGCCGCGCCCGACCCGATCGAGTGCGTCGCGCGCGGAGCCGCAGGCGGAGGCAGCCGAGGCCGCGGAGAGTTTCGACGGCGCGGCTGCGGAGGCGGCCTCGCTGCCGGCGCGGCCGAGACGCGAGATTGCCTCGTCGCGCCCGACGACCTCAGACGCGCCGCGCGTGCAGAGCCTGTTCTATCGGCTCACTCATCCGCGCGCGATCATGGCGATCATCGACGAGTTGCGCCGCGTGGTCTGGCCTTCGAGACAGGAAACGGCGAATCTGACCGTGGTGGTGCTGGTGGTTGCGATTGCGGTTGGCATTTTCCTGGGCGTGATTGACTTTGGCTTGAATCGAGTAGTCGAGGAAACGCTGTTACCGCGATGACCACTTCACAGGACACGCCAGACACCACGGACGGCGCCGGCTTCGGGCGGCGCGAGATGACCGCGGCCGAGCGCGAGCTGCAGGAGGTCCTGGCCGCGGCCAGGACGCTGGGCATCGAGACGGAGGCCGAGTCGGAGGCGCCTGATTTCGACGCGACCGCGGCGGAGGCGCTGGTCGAACTCGGCCTGGACCGACCGGTCGAGGAGGCTCCCACGCCGATTCCGACATTCCTGCGCGGCGACGAGGCGGACGAGGGCGAGTCGGAGGCGCAGGTTTCGCTCGAGGGCATTCAGGAGCTGGATGCGGCCTGGTTCGCGATCAACACCTACACCGGTCACGAGAACCGGGTGATGGAAGCGCTCGACCAGCGGATCCGCAACATGGATGTCGAGGACCAGTTCGTCGAGTTGTCTGCGGAGCGTGCGGGCAAGGCGAAGAAGGGCGCGACGGAAAAGCGCTACGTGCTGGTTCCGACCCAGCAGGAGGTCGAGATTCGGGGCGGGAAGCGCCGCGAAGTGGAACGCAAGCTGCTGCCCGGCTACGTGCTGCTGCAGATTCGCCTGGACCAGAACACGGGCCAGCCCTCGGACGAGTCCTGGCATGTGGTTAACGGCACCGCCGGCGTTACGGGATTTGTGGGCACGCGGGAAGAGCTGCGAGACCGCGCGACGCCACTGCCACCGACCGAGATCGCGAAGATCATCGGTCAGACCCAGGTCGAGGAGCCGCGCGTGCGAGTCGGTTTCGCGGTCGGCGATTCGGTGCGGCTCACGGACGGACCATTCCTCGACATGGTGGCAGAAGTTGAGGAAATCAACGTCGAGAAGGGCAAGGTTCGCGTGCGAATCTCGATGTTTGGACGTGAAACCCCGCTGGAACTGGACTTCGACCAAGTGGAGAAGCAGTAGGCTGGCCACTTGTGCGTTGATTGAGCGCGCTGAACACGGGAACCAAGCGCCAGGCCGAATACCTCGGCCGGCGATGTAGGGAGACGGTTGGATGGCGAAGCGAGTGCGAGCAGTGTTGACACTGCAACTGGAGGCGGGCAAGGCCAGTCCGGCCCCGCCGGTCGGTCCGGCGCTGGGTCAGCACGGCGTGGGCATCATGGAGTTCGTCAAGAGCTACAACGAGCGCACGGCGTCGAACGCGGGCGAGCTGATTCCCGCCCAGATCACGATCTACGAGGACCGTTCGTTCAGCTTCGAGCTGCGCACACCGCCGGCGTCGGACCTGATCCGCCGTGCGGCGGGCCTGGAAAAGGGCGCCTCGGAGCCGCGCCGCGAGGTTGCGGGGTCGATCACCTCCGACCAGGTACGGACGATCGCCGAGCAGAAGATGCAGGACCTGAATGCGAACGACATCGAGGCAGCGATGCGAATGGTCGCAGGTACCGCGCGCTCGATGGGCGTGGAAGTCGAGGGCTAGCAATGCCGAAGCGAGGCAAGCGCTACCGCACAGCGCTGGAGTCGTACAACAAAGAGCAGCATTACCCGCCGCCCGAGGCGGTGGCGCTGGTCAAGCAGATGGCGACGGCGAAGTTCGACGAGACGATCGAGCTGCACATTCGCACCGGCCTCGACGTGCGCCACGCCGACCAGCAGTTGCGGGGCACCGCGCGGTTGCCGCATGGCCTGGGCAAAGAGGTGCGCGTGGCTGTGTTCGCCGAGGGCGATGCGGCGACAGCGGCGACAGAGGCGGGGGCCGAGGTGGTCGGCGCCGACGAGTTGATTGAGCGCGTGCAGGACGGCTTCACCGACTTTGACGTGGCCGTCGCGCAGCGGGAGCTGATGGGCAAAGTTGGCCGACTGGGTCGTGTGCTGGGACCGCGCGGCTTGATGCCAAATCCGCGCGCCGGCACGGTGGTCGAGCGGGGCGACATCGCCAAGGCGGTGGGCGAGGCCAAGGCGGGCCGGGTCGAGTTCCGCACCGACCGCGAAGCGTCGGTCCATGTGCCGCTGGGCAAGGCGAGCTTCGGCGAGGACCAGTTGATGGACAACCTGACGACGATGGTCTCGGAGATCGTCAAAGCCAGGCCTTCGGGCTCGAAGGGCAGCTACATTCGCTCGCTGAGCATCACCTCGACGATGGGTCCCGGGGTCAAGCTGGAGCAGCAGTCGGCGCTGGCGTTGAAGGCGGACTGACAGCGAGACGCGAGTATGTTCAACAGTCGCCTGGGCGGCTGACGTGGACGCGAAACGTGGAATAGGCTGAGTAGCGAAGCAGAGTTTCTTGCAGCCGAAGACCGCCGGCGGACCCGAATGGGTTCTGAAACGACCAGCGCAGGCCGCAGCCGACAGAAGCGCCGCCGAACGGCGGAGTTACGAGTGGTTGCAGGTCTGGAGGTCGGGCGGGAGGCGGCGGCGGAAGCGACAGACTGGCGGGGGCGTATGGCAACTGAACGAAAGCGGGAGCAGGTCGCGCTGCTTGAAGAGCGCCTGGGCCGTGCGTCGATCACGATTGGGATCGACTACCGCGGGCTGAGCGTGAAGGACATGCAGCAGTTGCGTCGCGGTTTGCGTTCGGAAGCGCCGGAGACCGAGCTGCGCGTGATCAAGAACACGCTCTGGCGGCGAGCGGCCGAGGGCGCCGGGGAGCCGGGCGCGGCTGAGTTGGCCGAGGAAGCGACAGCGCTACTGTTCGGCTTCGGCGACCTGACCGAAGCGCCACGGGCGCTGCAGAAGTACGCGCGGGAGGCGCGGCTCGATCTGCCGATCCGGGGCGTGTACGTCGAGGGGCAACTGCAAGATGGCTCGCAGGTCGCGGCGCTGGCCGATGTACCCAGCCGCCCCGAGCTGATGGCCAAGGTGGCGGGCGGACTGAACAGCCCGGTCGCCGGACTTGCCGGAGTGCTGAGCGCGATGTTCCGCGATGTCGGGGCGATCATCGAAGCGCGAGCCGAGCAATTGGAGTCGCCCGAAGCCGGCACGGAGTAACTGAGGTTCGACCGGCCAAGGGTCGGTACGGACGCGCAAGACGAGACAAGCGGCCATCGAGGCCGGGATTGAGTGGAGATCAAGATGTCGAAAGTAGACGAGGCGTTTGAGCTGATCAGCGCGATGACGATTCTCGAGGCGCGAGACCTGGTCAAGCGCATCGAGGAGGAGTTCGGTGTCTCGGCTGCGGCGCCGGTCGCGGTCGCTGCGCCGGGTCCCAACGGCGCTGCCGCCGCCGAGGAATCGGCCGAGGAACAGACCGAGTTCGACGTGGTGCTGTCGGCGTTCGGCGACAAGAAGATCAACGTGATCAAGGCCGTGCGTTCGGTGACCGACCTGGGCCTGCGCGAGGCGAAGGAATTCGTCGAGTCCGCGCCGCAGACGCTCAAGGAAGCGGTGACCAAGGACGAGGCCGACTCGATCAAGGCGGCGCTGGAAGAGGCCGGCGCGACCGTCGAGATCAAGTAGCCGTTGATCCGCTCGCCGGGTTGCCTTGCGGAATCCGGCGGTTGGCTGATTCCGTCGCCGGAAATGCGCTACGGTTAACGCGCTTTACGGGTTTGCGGCGTTCCGACTCTCCCTGCGGATCGCTGTATCATCCGTAACCGGGGGTTGCGATGGCGCTTGATAACCCGGTGCTTCCGAACGGCGTGCCCAGGATCTGGTTGAGTTCGCGGTGGTTCGAGCTGAGCGTGGTGGTGGCGATGACCGTGGCGGTCGTCGCGTTCGCGGCGCTCTGGGGCCGGTCTTCCGAATCGGAGAGTCCGCGCGCCGTGGGGCAGGTTGAGGCGGTCGAGTCGGGCTCCGCGGCGGTTCCGGTCGCGGCAGGCGTTACGACGGGCGGAGAGCAGGCAGCGCAAGTCGAATCGGCAGGGACCCGGTTGGGAGCCGGGTCGGACACTGAGTCGGCCGCGCTGTCGAATGCGGGCGCGAGCCCCCAGCGCGTCGTACCGGAGCAGACAGGAGTGGTGCCGGGGCGGCCCGATCCCGTGACGCCCGCGCTGCCGAGCTCATTCGAGCGTTACCAGGTGCAGCGAGGGGAGTCGCTGTTCTCGATTGCGACCGCACGCGGCCTGTCGGTGGCCGAACTGGTCAGTTGGAACTGGCAGTTGGATGCCGATTCGGTGTTGATCCGCGGCGAGTGGCTCTGGATTCCGCAGTGGGGTGTGTCCAGCGTTGCCGGCGAGGGAGTTGGCGTTACGGAGGATGGGAAGAGCGGTCGTGGCGGAGGCTAGGTATCGCGATTGGCGCAGCAGCCAGCAGCCGGACGAGCAGCGGGCGCGTCGGGCGCTGCTGCGGTCCATGGGGATCTGGACGCCTGCGTTCGTCTTGCTGACGGTGGGCGCGGTCTACATGATGGTCGAGGCGCTGGACGGCAACAGCGGATCCTGGTTCGGCTTCTCGCTGTTCGCGCTGATTGGCGTGCTGTCGGGCTTCTCCGCGCTGTCGGCGTTCCGCGACTGGTTCTCCGAACCGATGGAGACGACGGGACAGATGGCCCGCAAGTGGCGCAAGTTCGATCTGCTGATCTTCTTCCGCGCCCACTACGTACTGGTTTCTCGGCGGGTGTTTCGGGTTCCGCGCCTGATCTTCGAAGAGATGCCGGAACCTGGGGGTTGGGTGTACCTGCTGCACTTCCCGCATACGAATGCGCTGGTCGCCTGGAGGCCGTTGGGCGAGGAAGAGGCGCGGGTCGACGATGAAGATGGCGACGGACGGAGCGGATTGGGACAGGACGACGCCTGGGAGCAGCGCCGACGGGAGCGCGAGGCGGAGGCGTCCCAGGCTCGCGAGCGCGTGGAGCTGCCCAGCTTTGGCGAGAGCCGCGACGACTAGGGGCGAACAGCCAGATGCGCGACCACATGCGCGATCATGAGGCCGAGCTCCGGGCGGCCTGGGCGTCCGAGGACGCCGGGGAGTCTGCGGACGTCGCCGAGACGCCGGCTGAGCGGACGGCGACGAACAACCGCCGGAGGCTCGGCGGCACGATCAAAGACATGGATCCGTCCGATCGTCCGCGCGAGCGGCTGATTCGGCTCGGCGCAGACGCGCTCTCGAACGCTGAGTTGGTGGCGATCCTGTTGAGCACGGGCGACAAGGAAGAGAACGCGCTGGAGAAGTCGCGCAGCCTGCTACAGGAGCGCGGACTGGTGGGGTTGTTGCGATCGGACGTGCAGGACCTGAAGCGGGTGACCGGACTGGGTGAGGCGAAGGTGACGCGGATCAAGGCGGCGGTCGAGTTGGCCGCGCGGGGACTGGCCGACGACGAGTGGCCGGCGCGGGTGCCGTTCCAGACCTCGAGGCAGGTATTCGACCGCTACCGAGGGCTATTGGGCGACCTGACCCATGAGGAAGTCTGGGTGCTGGTGCTGGACCAGCAGCATTGCCTGATCCGCGAGGAACGGCTGTACAAGGGCACGGTGCACGGCGTGACGGTGCGGGTCTCGGAGATGCTCCGTCCGGTGATCATGCACCAGGGACCGGCAATGATCCTGGTGCATAATCATCCTTCGGGGTCTCCCGCGCCATCGCGAGCGGATCGCAAGCTGACATCCGAACTGGTCGCGGGCGCGCGGATGATGGGCATTGATTTCCTCGACCACGTAATCGTCGCGCGTTCGCAGTTCGCCTCGATGGCCGAGCTGGGACTGATGGGCCCGCTCTTTGAGGAGGCGGCGGGCAAGGCGCCGGGGGAGGCACCGGGTTCGGAGTAGCTTCGTCCCGGCAACCGGGGATCAGGCGCTGAGCCATCGCCTGTGTATCGTCTGTGTACAGTGGCGTGGTGACCGATTCCGCGCTGATTCTGGGCCTCAACGTACTCGATCTGGTCATCATTGGGTTGACGGTCGGGATCGGTTTCTGGGGCTGGAAACTCGGCATTCTGCGAACCGCCGTAGCGTTGCTCGCCGTCGTGATCGGCGTGTTCCTGGCTGGCCTGTACCACGAGCGGGTGTTCATCGATCTGGCGATCTCCGAATCGCCTTCGGGACCGATGCGGGCCGCAAGTTTCTTCGCGATCATGGCGTTGGTCAGCGTGGGCGGATACATCGCGGGCGCGTTGCTTCGGGGGATGGCTTCCTTGCTGCTTCTTGGCTGGGCAGATCGAGCGGCCGGCGGACTGTTCGGCGCGATCTTCGGACTGCTGCTGATCCAGGCCGCGTTTGCCATCGTCGTGCTGGCCGGCCTGGACGATGCCGATGGCGCGGTCGGCCACTCGGTGATCGGTTGGGCGATGCTGGAGAACGTGCCCGTCGTCCGCGCGCTGTTGCCGGCGGAGTTCGACACGGCGATCCAGGGGTTCGTTGCCGAAGTTGACGAGTGGCGCGCGGCGGTGGAGCCGGCCGCCGATCAGGTCGGCGGAGGCTGAGGGGCGTCCGGCATCGATCGCCGGGGTTAGCGCAACTCGGGTCTGCATCCGTCGCCGGCGATGGTACGATCACAGCGGTGTCATGTCGGTTCTGAACAAGTCGGTCTTGGTGCTGAATCAGAACTATGAGCCGTTGCACGTGTGCAATGTGCGTCGGGCCGTGGTGCTGGTGGCGCGGGGCAAGGCGGAAATGATCGACAGGCTGGATCGGGCGAAGTCGCTGCTGCGGTCGGTGAGCGGCGAGTACGACGTGCCGTCCGTGATTCGCATGGTCTACTTCATTCGCCGACCGCGGCCGGTGATGCGGCTGTCGCGGCGCGAGGTGTTCATCCGCGACCGGTTCATGTGTCAGTACTGCGGGCGCCGAACCGCGCTGAAGGACCTGACGCTCGATCACGTGATGCCGCGCTTCCGAGGAGGTTCGCATACGTGGGAGAATCTCGTCTCGGCCTGTCGAGGCTGTAACCATCGCAAGGCGGGCCGGACTCCGCGCGAGGCTCGGATGCAACTGAAGAACCAGCCGAAGCGCCCAACCGTGACAGCGATCAACCTGTTCGGTCAGTACCTGGAGAGCCAGCCGGGCTGGGCGCCCTTCATTCCCGGCGCCGAACGGGTGCTCTCCGGCGACTAACGCCGATCAGAGACATCGAGCGGCAGCGGATCACTCGGGCTGGCAGTGGCGGCAGAACGACGTGACCCGGCGGTTGGGCGATACCTCCGAGATCGGATGGTTGCAGCGGGGGCAAGGTTGCCCGCCCTTGCGGTGCACGCGGAGGAAGTCGCGCGGTTTGCGGTCGATGTGGTTGCCGATCTCTTCAGCAGCGAGCGAGGAGGCCCAGTCCAGGGTCTCCCCAATCGACTCGTACAGGCGGATGCGGCGCGGTTCGTCAAGGCCCGAGATCTTGGCGAAGGGGTGGATGCCGGCCTGGAAGAGGATTTCGTCCGAGTAGGCGTTGCCGATGCCGGCGATGAATCTGGCATTGACGAGCGTGTTCTTGACCTGTCCGCGGTGACGCTTCAGACGCTTGAGAAAGGCATCCCGGTCGAGCGCCGGGTCGAGCGCGTCCGGGCCCTGTTCGCTCAGCACGGGAACCTGGTCGAGGTCCTCGGAGTCGACGAGGTAGACCTTGCCCAGGTAGCGTTCGTCGATGTAGCGGATGCCGAGCTCCGAGTCCGCGCCCTCGTCCGCCGCATCGTCCGCCGCATCGTTCGCGGCCTCGTCAGCGGCCTGGCCCTCGAATCGCAAGGTGAAGCAGGTGCGGGCGTGCGGCTTGCGGGTTCCGTCGGGTCCGTCGATCCACTGAAAGCGGCCGTTCAGCATCGGATTGATCGCCATCACGCTGTCGCGGTCGGTCTCGAAGAGCAGGAACTTGCCGCTGCGCCGCACCGCACGGAGGCGTACGCCGAGCAAGCCCGCCTCGAAGTCCTCGCGCGGCAGGCGGATCACAATCGGTTTCTGAATGTCGACGCCGGTAAGCGGCCGCCCGGCCAATCTGGTGGTCAGGACCTGTGCGACATGCTGCAGTTCTGGGATCTCGGGCATGGCGGCTCAGATCCGGGGCGCCTTGGGGTAGCTGCCCACGATGCGCAGCCGCTCAACCACCTCGGCGACCTGCTCCAGCGCACCGACGAGGGGCGGATCGGTGCGGTGTCCGTCGCAGTCGACGATGAACAGGTACGTGCCCAGCCGTTCACGCGAGGGTCGCGATTCAATCCGGGTCAGGTTGATACCAGCCTGGGCAAAGCACTGCAGCGCTTCGAGCAGTGCGCCGGGTCGATTGGTCGTGCTGAACAGGATGGTCGAGCGGTCGTCGCCGGTCGGGTCGTGATCGTGATCGGCGAGCACGACGAAGCGAGTGGCGTTGCGATGGTCGTCTTCAATCCCCGCTTCGAGGATGACCGCGCCGTGCAGCGCGGCGGCGCGCCGAGGGGCGATGGCGAGCGTGTGGTTGCCGAGTTCCACTGCTCGAGCGACGGCCTGGGAAGTGGAGAGCGTCGCCTCGGTGCGCGCGTCGGGGAATCGGCGCTGCAGGTATCGCTGGCACTGTCCCAGCGCCTGGGGATGCGAGTAGATCGCGTCGACTCTCGAGGTGTCCGCGTCGGGCGCGGCGATCAGGCAGTGCTCGATGGGGATGACAATCTCGTCGCAGATGGCGAGCGAGTCGAGCTGGTGGATGATCAGATCGTGGGTTTCGCCGACGGCGCCGGCGAGCGAGTTTTCGAAGGGCAAGACGGCGAGGTCGGCGCGACCCGCGGCGGCGGCTTCGGCTGACGCGGTGATGCTGGGATACGGAGTGAGCTCGGCCTCGCGGCCGGCGGGTACGCAGAGTGAAGCGGCCTGCTCGGTAAAGGTGCCCGGCGGTCCGAGATAGGCGATGGTGAGCGGCTGGTTGGTGTGGTCGGGCATG
>JAPPBK010000077.1 GCA_026705105.1 Chloroflexota bacterium
ACCACGGCACCATCTCCTATGTGCAGGAGAACCGCTCCCAGCGCGGGGTGACCTGCAACCTCGCCGACCCCCGCGGCAAGGACCTGTTCCGCCGCCTCTGCCTGCAGGCCGACGTGCTGATCGAGAACTTCCGTCCCGGCACGCTTGAGAAGATGGACCTCGCGCCCGACTCGCTGCGCGAACTGAACCCCGGACTGGTCGTGACCCGCGTCTCGGGCTACGGACAGACCGGTCCCTACCGCGAGCGGGCCGGCTTCGACCGCGTTGCGCTGGGCTTCGCAGGAATGACCTACCAGACCGGCTGGGCCGACGGTCCGCCCGTGCGTCCCGGCTACATGGTCGCCGACTACTCGGCCGGCGTCTTCGCCGCGATGGGCACGCTGATGGCCCTGCGCGCGCGCGACGTCAACGGCGGGCTCGGCCAGGATGTCGATGTCGCGCTGTACGAGGCGATCTGGAAGCAGTCCGGCACGCACGCATCGCAGTTTGCGCACAGCGGACAGAATCGCGAGCGCAGCGGCAACTACTGGCCCGGGGTCGTGCCGGCCGAGCAGTGGGCCACCGCCGACGGACATCACCTGATCATCAACGCCACCACGCAGGGCACGTTCGAGCGCCTCGTCGGGGCGATGCAGCGTCCCGATCTGTTGTCCGATCCGCGCTTCGAGGTCCACCGAGATCGTCGCAAGAACTACGAGGCGATTCACGAAATCGTCGGCGAATGGATCGGAACGCTGACGCTGGAGCAGGTCCAGCATCTGCTGGACACGCACGGGGTGCCGGCGACCAAGGTCTACACGACTTCCGACATCATGAGCGACGAACACTACGATGCGCGCGAGCAGATCGTTGACGTGCCTTCGGAGCAGCACGGCGCAACACCGCAACCGGGCATCGTGCCTCGTCTCACCAAGACGCCGGGCGCCGTCAAACACCGAGCGCCGACACTCGGCGAGCACAACCGCGAGATCTACGGCGGACTGCTCGGCGTCTCAGACGACGAGTTGGAGCAACTCGCGGCGGACGGAGTGATCTGATGACCACGGCAATCGTCGAACGAACCATCACCGCCTTCCTCGACGGCGAGGACTCGCTCGAGATCAACAACATCATTCACTCGACCGCCGGCGCCGCTCGCTTTGGCTACAGCGGACCGTTGGTCGGTGGCACGACCGTCTACTCCTGGTCGGCGGCGGCGCTGGTCGAGGCGCTGGGCGACGCCTGGCTCGACGAGGGCTGGGTGGAGTTCCAACTGCGCAAGCCGGTCTATCCGGGCGAGGTGATCACGACCCGCGTGGACATCCCTCCCCCCGTTCCGCGGGGCGGAGATGCCGAATCCTCTCACTCTCTCCCCCCTCTGGGGGGAGATGCCGAAGGCAGAGGGGGGCCGCCCGCGGTCGAGTTCACCATGACCAAGCAGACTGGCGACATCGCGGTCCGAGGCACGGCCGGCCTCGGCATCGCGAACTTCCTGACCGAGATCACGACGGCAGCCGATCGAACCCCGGTACCCCAGCCGGAGGATCGGCCATTCATCACTCGAGCGCTCGCACCGCTTGGCGAGGACTTGCCGGCGATGGCGATTGAGCTCAGTTCTGTCAACGCTGAAATCTACGCCGACGAGAAAGCGAGCGACCTAAACCCACGCTGGCGCGGCGCAGACGGCCGCGTTCATCCGGGCTGGATTGCGCAGCGCGCTAACGCGTTGCTGGCGCACACCTGGCGTTACACGGCGATCCACGCCTCCAGTCAGATCCAACATCTCGCGCCGGTCCACCCCGACCAGCGGCTGCTGGTCAGCGGACGACTGGCGTCGGGCTACGAGCGCAAGGGTCACGAGTACGCCGTGATCGACCTCACGATCACATCGGAAGACGGCCGAGACCTGGTGCGGATGCGCCAACCGACGATCTACCAGGTAGCAGCGCGCTGAGGAGCAACGGCATGACCACGCAGACCATCGAACGCTCGATCACCGCCTTCCTCGACGGCGAGGACTCGATCGAGATCGACAACATCATCCACTCGACCGAAGGCGCGGCGCAGTTCGGTTTCTCCGGCGCTCTGGTCGGCGGCGTGACGGTGTACTCGTGGGCCGTGCCCGCGCTGATCGAAGCCCTCGGCGAGGAGTGGCTCGACTCCGGCTGGATCGACTTCCGCCTGCGCCGACCTGTCTACCCGGGTGACGAGATTACGACTCGTGTGGTCAGCACTCCCCCCGCTCCGCGGGGCGGAGATGCCGAAGCCTCTCATACGCTCCCCTCACTGGAGCGAGATGCCGAAGCCTCTCATACGCTCCCCTCACTGGAGCGAGATGCCGAAGCCCCTCACCCTCTCCCCCCTCTGGGGGGAGATGCCGAGGCAGAGGGGGGCCGCTCGCTGTCGAGTTCACCATGGCCAAGGAGTCCGGCGAGGTCTGCATCGCGGGTACCGCCGGACTGGGCGAGGCGGAGTTCACTCGCGATCTCGCGGTCGCCCGCAATCGTGACCCCGTTCCTCCAGCCGACCCGCCGACGCTGCTGACGCCGGAGAACCTGCCGATCGGCGAGGATCTGCCGGCGATGTCCGTGCCGATGTCGACCAAGGACGCTGAAGTCTACGCCGACCAGTTCGCCCGCGACCCGCACCCGCGCTGGCGCGGCGAGGGTGCGAGGCTGCATCCCGGCTGGATTGCCGGACGCTGCGTACGCCTGACCAAGCACACCTATCACTACCCGGCCGGCATCCACGCGGGCAGCCAGATCCAGATGCTCGCCCCGGCAAGGGCGGGGCAGACACTGGTCGTCTCAGGCCACGTCACCGACGGCTACCGACGCAAACAGCACGAGTACTGCCTGCTGGACGTGACGATCAGCGACGAATCGGGCCGAGACGTCGCCCGCCTGCGGCACCGCACGATCTACCAGGTCGGCGAGGCCTAGTTGAGCCAGCGGGACCCCGGACCCTTGGCGAACCCGATAACCCAGCGACCATCCCTCCTGAGATAGCGCGGCCATAGACTGTTCGCATGGCGCGAAGTATTTCCGCACTCTCAGCCTGGCGGCAACACACATTTGCGGCGTTGAACGACCGCCACTTCCGCGTGCTCTTCGTGGGCACGCTGTTCGCGACCTTTGCCTACATGATGATGTTCCTCGTCATGTCGATCGTCTCGTACGACCTGTCGGGTAACAACACGGCGGTTGGCGTGATCGGGATGGGCGTCGGGATCGCGATGCTGCTGGCGCCGTTCGGCGGCGTGATCGCCGACCGCGCCAACCGCAAGTGGGTGATCGTGATCGGTCAGGGCGGCGGCGCGGCGATGCTCGCGCTGACCGGGCTGCTGCTGTTGCTCGGCTGGCTGACGCTGCCGCTGATGTTCGTATTGATGATGCTGCTCGGCTTCTCGTTTGTGGTGATGGGTCCGGCCCGCAACGCCTTCACCGCCGACCTGGTTGGGCCGCGGCTGGTCGCCAACGCAATCGTGCTGAGCCAGCTTG
The DNA here is from genome assembly GCA_026705105.1 of Chloroflexota bacterium. Classification (GTDB taxonomy): domain Bacteria; phylum Chloroflexota; class Dehalococcoidia; order Bin125; family Bin125; genus Bin125. The sequence continues at coordinate 3,480 of JAPPBK010000077.1, forward strand.
CCAACACGCTGGGCCAACCGTTGTCTCCGTTTATCGCCTCGATTCTGGTGGAGTCGCTGGTCGGCTCGGGCGGGACCTATGTGGTGATGGGCGCGCTGGTCGCGGTTGGCGTGTTCACCGTGGCGCTGATGCCCAATCGCCAGCGCGAGCGGTCGCAGCGCGAGGCGGAGGCAGGACACGCTGCTGCGCCAGGCAGGAATGTGCTTAGCGACATCGCCGACGGCGCGCGATACGTCTGGTCGCGTCCTTCTCTGCGGCTCATGCTGTTGGTCTTCGTCAGTTCGGTGGTGATCGGGTTCCTGTTCCGCATACTGATGCCGGCGTTTCTCGACCAGCATCTGAACCGGCCAACGAGCGACATGGGACCGTTGTTCCTGGTCAACGGAATCGCTGCGGCAGTCGTTGCCGTCCTCGTGGCAGGAGCGCCGGCGACCCGCTGGGCCTGGCCGGCGGTGTTCGTGCTCGTCGCAACGATGGGCATCGGCTACCTCATCCTCGCCGCGTCGCAGAATCTCGGCCAGGCGATGATTGCGATGGCGCTGCTCGGTCCGGGCTTGCAGGGTCCGGTGATGATCCTCCAGGCGCGGATCATGATGCACACCGAGTCGGCCTACTACGGGCGGGTGATGTCGTTCACGATGATGGCCTGGGGCGTGCAGATGGTCGCGGGCGGGCCGGCGGGCGCACTGGCCGACGCAATCGGCGAGCGCGAAGTCTTTGCGTTGATGGGATTGGGAGCGCTGGTGATCACGGTGCTGGGCGTCTTCGGCTGGCTCGCGATTCGCAAGCACGACCGCCCGCCGCTGCCGGCGATGCCGGCGCTCGCCGGCGAGGCAAACGGCGGCGGGGCGGTGGCCGTGCCCGCCATGCCTCCGCCGGCGATGCTGCGTCCCGTGGCGTTGATGTCGGGGCAGAAGATCGACAACTAGGCGCCCCCCTCTGCCCCCCGCCTTCGCGGGGGCAGGCTTTCGGCATCTCCCCCCGCATCGCGGGGGGAGAAAGGAGTGAGGGCTGCGGTATCTCTTTCCGCTTCTCGGGGGGAGCAGGGAACATCATCCGACTCCCAGCGGCGCTCCGTGCGTGTGCGACTCGAGCAGGGCGACGCGGCGTTCGAGCTGCGCCAGTCGAGCTTCGGGATCGCTCGACGACAGCTCCCTGACTCGGTCCAGCAGCGCTTCCCAGGGGAAGTCGCGGCCCGGGTCCGACTTCTGCCGCGTCAGCTCGCTGTGGCCGACGTGGTAGCGGCGGTCGATGGGAATGTCGTACTTGGCGCAGAGATGCGCCGACCAGGCGGCGACCGTCTCGAACTGGCGGCTGCCGGGGACGAACGTCTCGCCGATCTCGCGTGCGTATCCCTCGATCTCAATCGAGAGCATGCAGGCGTTGTAGCTGACGTACTCGTCCCGCCACCAGCTCGGACGGGGCAGGACCAGGTCCTTGCTGCGAACGCCCTGGGCCCAGGCGAAGTCGGCGTCGCGGACCATCTGATAGAGATCGCCGTCGGAGTCGGCGTAGTAGTTGGTGCTGGCGTTGGCTCGCGGATCCTCGAACCACATCGGCGTGACTTCGTTGTCGTCCCAGGGCTCCTCGGGCGTGTGGTAACAGATCGCCACGAACCGCCTGTCGGCGCCCGAGTAGGGCCGCGATGCCGCGGCGTAGAAGTTGGATTCATGCGCCGGTCGCCAGATCGTTCGCGCCCCGGCCGGCAAGCCGTCGATCCCGGCGAGGTCTGGCGCCGCCTTCGATGTGGGCGTGGTCACTCGGCGCCTCCCGTCCGATCGGTGCGGCCGGAGGAGTCGCCGCGCTGCTCGCGGCTGCGCAGGACGCCGTAGCCGGCGGCGACCGCGACCGCAATCGAGCGCACGGCGTCGGAAGCGGGAATGCCCACCAGCCCGGTCTCGAGCGACGCCCAGACGCCGACCATGCTGATCGCGATCAGGGCGCGGACGCTGCCTCGCGGCAGCCAGAGCGGGTCGGGCCGCTTGTTTCGCTCAGACTCCGGCGAGTTCGGGTCTGCGAAGGGTTGGCTCAGTCTGCTCATCGGTGTTCCTTTCTCCCGGCGCCGGCGGCTCAGCCGGCGCGGACAATGAAGGCGGAGCCCAGCCCGATCGCGGCGAGCAGCACCGTGCCGCCGCCGAGGGCGATGTAGAGCCGGTCGATACGCGCGTCGATCTGGTCGAGGCTGCTCTCGATCCGGCGCAGGTACTGCCAGAGCGCATCGGTCTGGCTGACTCCTGGAGCCTGGGCGCACGACTCAGGGCAGCCGCCCGACTCCGAATCGGAGTCGGGCGGCTGCGAGTTGTTGCGCGCGAACTGTGGTGGCGACATGGGTTCCCTTCTGTTGTCTTGCGTGTGTAGGACCCAGTCCCTGCGCACGCAGGGACCCGCTCGGCCGCTGCCCCAGCGGGCCCCTGGGTGAACCAGGGGCTGGGTATCGCTCAGTCCCCGGCTTGCGGGAACGGGTCGCGGCCCTGGGCGAGTTCTTGCCACTGCGTGGGCAGTTCGTCCAGCGAAGCGGCCTCGCGCCACTCCATGGCGCGGTGCTTGAGGTACTTGACGGCCGGGATTGGCTGCCAGCGATCCTCCTCGCTGAGCGGCTGACCGGCGGCGTCGGCGTCCTCCGGGTTGCGCATCACGAGGTCGTAGCCGTCGAGCCCGTTGCCCTGCGCCCGCGCGAGCTGGTACTCGCGGTGGCTGAGCAGGACGGCGCGCTCGCCGGGGACGACCAGCGTCGGGCCGCTCGGCTTCGGTTGTTGCTTGGTGGTTGGCATCGTGCGGTTCCTTTCTCACGTCCCGGGGGACGAGCTCACGTTTTCGTGTGTTCAGTTCGGACCGAGACCGGCGTTGATCTCGGTTTCGAGCCAGTGCTTTGCCTCGATATCGACCGACTCATGCGACAGACCTTGCGCCGCCGCCGTGTCCAGCAGCAGGCGCTCGGCCTCGCGCGCGTCGTGGAATCCGTGCCCCAGCAGGGCGTGGTCACGGCCGAGGTACTCTCGGCCGTGCCGGTCGCGTTTCGGCCCGCGCAGGTGCGCGCGCCGGGCGCGAAGCTCGGTGCCCAGCCGCGGCGTCGAGAAGCGCTCGGACCGCAGCTCGGAGAAGTCGGCCGGCGACCAGAGGCCGCGTTCGTCCAGCGGCATGCCTAGCCTCCGTCCGCGGTGATCTGGCAGCCGTGGTGGGAGAACCCGGCGATCCCGGTGTCGTAGTCGGCCATCGAGCGGAGCGTGACGCCCGGCCATTCGGCCTCCTCGAACACCGACATCTCCCAGTCCATCGAGCAGGCCCAGACCAGCGTTTCGGTGCCGAACATCGAGCAGATGTAGTCGCCGGCGGCGTCGGCGGCCATATAGCCGTCGACGAACACGGCCGTGCCCATCAGCGGAATCTCCGACACGTGGAAGCGCCGGATCATCCGTTCGGAAATGCCCGCCGGTATCCAGCTCGAGTTGCTGCCCACGCCGGACGCGCCGAGGTCTTCGAGCACGTGCTCGGCCACGACCGGCGAGAGCACGGTGACGATATCGCCGCGCGGAGGCCCGCCCTTGGCCCGCTTGACCGACTGCAGCACGCGCCGCGCTTCTCGCAGCTTGGCAACGGTCAGCTTCTCGCCGGTTGCGCCGATGTCATTGTCGGTGTGCCAGTTGGCGAACTCGCCGGTCAGGTCAGTGTCGATGTCCTGGCCCTGGGACAGCGCCATTTCGTCCGAGACCAGGCGCACCAGGTCCTCCTGCGAGTAGTTGATCGCGCGCACATGGATGCGTACGTAGATCGCGCGGAAGGTGGGCGAGATCGTCGTGCTGGCCAGGGTGAAGCGCGAGGTCGTCGAGAGCTCGGCGTTCTCCGCCGGCGTCTGCACGGTCGAGACGCTCGACACGCGCGGAATCTGGGCGCTGCCCGAGCCCTTGGGCACGATCAGCTTGCGCGCCAGCGAGAGCATCGGCGCCGACTGCGGCATCTGCGCGATCGTGCGCTCGACCATCGCTGCGTACGAGGCCGAGATGTTGGTGGAGAGGGTGTCTGCCATCCGTCAGTCCTTTCTTCGTTTGGCTTCATTGAGGTTTGTTCTCCCCCCGCTCTGCGGGGGGAGATGCCGAAGCGTCAGCCCCTGCGTACGCAGGGGGCCGGGGGCTCCCTACGCCTCGGGATGCGCCGCCAGCCAGTTGGCGAACTGCGCCCGGCGTTGCTGGCGCAGCGACTGACCGTCGGCCGAGCGAATGAAGTCGGTCCACTCGCTGACGCTGCTGGGCTGGGGCGGCGGCGCGCCGCCGTGCAGGCCCGAAGTCGGGCGCTGCTGCGCCGTGCGGACCTGTGTCTCGAACTCGCGGGTCAGTTCGGCGCGGACCGCCTGTTCGCGTTCCCGCGCGGCCCGCTCGGCGATCAGGTCGCGCCAGACGCCGGCCACGTCGCCCGGCTGCTCGGCCGAGGACAGGCGTGCCCGCTCGTCCTCCGACAGTTCGCCGATCGCAGTCAGCATCGCCTCGCGCAGCGGCATGTCTCCGCCCGCCCGCTCGGCCCCGCGATCCAGTTCTGCCTCACCCTCCCCGGGCGGAGCCTCAAGCTGCGCCGCGGTCTGAGTTGCATCCATCGCATGCCTCCAAACAAACTGAGCGCCGACGGCTATGTACCGTTCGGCGCTCGGAGGCGCGCATCCAGGTCGACGCTGATACATAGAACATACGTACCTGCGAGTCGCCGGTCAAACTGATCTGGTACGCCGCTGTGCCCCCGGCTACTGTTGCTCTCCCCCCGCTCTGCGGGGGGAGATGCCGAGAGCCTGCCCCCGCGAAGGCGGGGGGCAGAGGGGGGCACCGCAAATCACGCGCACGGCTATCCTGCGCCAATGCTCAACGACACACGCATCCTGGACCTGACCGACGAACCGCTGGCGCTGGGCGCGCGGCTGTTGGCCGACCTGGGCGCGGAGGTGATTCGCGTCGAAGACCAACGCGGTGATCGGTTGCGGATGCGGGAGCCGGCGGTTGAATCGGACGCGCCGCGCGTCGAGCGCGGCTGGGCGCATCTGCTCTACAACGCCGGCAAGCGTTCCGTCGCTGTGGATCTCGACCACCCGGCCACATGGGCGCGAATCGAGTCCTTGCTGCCTCGGTTCGACGTTGTGCTGGCGCCGCTTGAAGCGAGCGGCCGGTTGGCCGAATGGTTGGATCGCGGACGGCGAGGCCAATGGCAGTCCGAGATTCCGTTGGTCGACGCCGTCTTCCGCCGAGCGGCCGACGAGCCGATGACCGATCTGACCGCCATGGCCGCGGGCGGACACGTGGTGCTCAACGGGCATCCCGAAGACCCGCCGGTCTGGCCCGGAGGCAATCTCTCGCACAAGCAGGGATCGCTGTCCATGGCCGAGGCCGCGATGGCGCTGATCGTGCAGCGCCGTCGAGGAGGCGGCTGCGGCCGGGTCAGCGTGTCGATGCAGGAGGCGGTCGCCTTCACCACGCTGCAAACGGCCAGCGGCAACTTCTGGACCTGGCACGGCATGTCGCCCGACCGCCACATCCCGATCGGCTCCGGCGCGACGTTCCAGGCCGGCGACGGCCACTGGGTCTCGTTCACGATCCATCCGCCGCACTGGCCGCGCTTCGTCAACTGGGTCGACGAGGTGTTGGGCGCGCCAGAGTTGCGCGAGCAGCAGTGGGACGACGAACTGTACCGCGAGGCGCACCACGACGAGATCCGGCCCTGGATCGAGCGGCTCTGCGGCGCCCTGAGCGTGACCGAACTGCATGATCGAGGACAGGAACTCGGCCTGCTCGTCCTGCCGACCAACACCGTCGAGGAAGTGGCCCGAGCTGGAGCCCCACTGCACTCCCGAGCA
>JAPPBK010000299.1 GCA_026705105.1 Chloroflexota bacterium
GTCGGCTTCGACGCATTCGACGTGCCCTTCCTGACCGCCAACGGGATCGCGCTCTGCAACACGCCGGGCGTGCTCAGCGCCGCCGTCGCCGACCTGACCATGGCGTTCCTGCTAATGCTCTCCCGCCACCTGATGGAGTTCGAGGCCTACAACCGCTCCGGCGGCTGGGGCCGGCGCGAGCCGTATCCGGCGCTGGCCAACGATCCGTTGGGCAAGACGATCGGTATCGTCGGATTCGGCCGCATTGGACAGGAAGTCGCCCGCCGAGCAAACTTCGCCGGGATGAAGGTGCTCTGGTACGACATCTACGACAACCCGCCTGCCTACGCCCCGCCGGCCCAGAAACGCACGCTCGACGAGCTGCTGGCGGAGTCCGACTTCGTCAGCGTCCATACCGACCTGAACCAGTCCTCCCGCCACATGATCGGCGCGCGCGAAATCGCGCTGATGAAGCCCACCGCCTACCTGATCAACACCTCGCGAGGACCGGCCGTCGACCAGAAGGCGCTGCACGACGCCCTGGTGGCCAACCAGATCGCCGGCGCAGGTCTCGATGTCCTTGAAGACGAACCGCCCGACCCCGACGAGCCGATCGTCAAGCTGCCCAACGTGATCAGCTTCCCGCACATCGGCACCGCCACCGAAGAGACCCGCTACGCCATGCGCGCTCTCGCGACCCGCAACGTCGTCAACATGGTCCGCGGAAACCGTCCCGAAGCAATCGTCAATCCGGAAGTGCTGGGCTGACCTCTCGTCGACAGCTTCGTCTCCGATCCCCTCTCCCCCCGCGAAGCGGGGGGAGATGCCGAAGGCAGAGGGGGGCGCTCGGCCGCCCTTCAGCTCCGTCGTACAAACTCCGCGATCGCTGCCGCCGCCAGCTCGCGATTGCCCTCCTCTGTGTGACCTGAGCGCTTGCGCGGGATCAGGCCGTGATTCCCGTCGGGAATCCAGCAGAGCTGGACGGCGGGCGACAGCTCGTAGTCCTCGACTTCCTCGCGGGTTCCGTACTCGTCACGCTCGCCCTGGACGATCAACGTCGGCGTCGCGAGCTGCTGCAGGTGAATGGTGATCGCGGACGCGGGATTCTTCGGAGCGTGGAACGGGTACGAAATGCAGACCATGCCGGCCGGCTCGACCGCGTCGGCGATGTAGCTGGCGATCCGCCCACCCATGCTGCGGCCGCCGATGAAGAGCCGGTTGGGCGGCACGCCCTGTTCGGAGAGCTGCTGGATCACCTGGAACCAGGCAGCGGCGAGCACATCTTCCGGATCCGGTGGCCAGGGTCGGCGTCCCTCCGCGGTGGCGCGGCGCATGTAGGGAAAGTCGAACCGCGCCACGCGCACGCCGCGCTCGGCGATCAACTCCGCCAGGTGCGTGGTATTCGGATGCGTCGACGACGCGCCCGCGCCATGAGTCAGCACCAGCGTTGGCGCCGGCGGTGACGGCGGCAGATTCCAGATCAGTTCAACGTTCATTGCCGTGTCCGCGGGCTGCCGCCCCCTCTGCCTTCGGCATCTCCCCCCGCGGAGCGGGGGGAGAGTTCTAGGAGGTCCTTGCGATGATTGGGGCCATCTCGTCGATCAGGTCGTTGGCCGCGGCCGGATCGAGCGCGGTCAGGGCGAAATGGCTGAGACCGCGCGCCTCCGCCGCTTCCGCCTTCTCGATGAACCGGTCGGGCGTGCCGATCATCATGTCTTCCAGCCGGTCGCGGGTGATGAACTCGGCCTCGCCCTCTTTGAGGTAGCTGTAGTGACCCTCGTGCACGTCGAGATAGAGCCGGTCCGTCGGGTGTCCGCGCTCCTCGGCGTAGGCGGTGATGTACTGGTTGTACTCCGCCGCCGAGTCGGGGTCGATCCCTTTCAGGTTGCCGCCCCAACCGCCGTACTCCGACTCCCAGAGGGTGTGGTTGTAAACCGCCGCCACCGCGCCGGCGCGTTGCAGCACGCGGTCCGACATCAGGTCCTCGCCGTCGTCAAGAATGCAGGCTCCGACCAGGCCGACGGTGTACGGCCGCTCGCTCGAACGTCCCGACTCCTCAGCGGCCTGCCCAATGATTTCGAAGCCCGGCTCCAGCCACGGCCCCGCGCCGGAGGTGACCCAGCCGTCGCCGACCTGACCGACCACCGCCGTCGCGCGCGGCCCGTTGGCGGCGATGTAGATCGGAATGTGGTCCTTGATGTTGTAGAAGTCTGGATGGTCGGGGTGAATCAGACGGATCCAGGTCTCGCGACCGGTGACGTCGTCCGTGTGCAGCACATCCTTGCCATCGAGCAGGTCGCGCACCTGCTGCGCGTACTCGCGGAACTTGCGAACCGGATACGTCGGCAGGCCCATCGTGTTACGGCCGGTGTAGCCGGTTCCCAGCGCCAGAATCGTGCGGCCCGGCGCCAGCTTGTTGATCGTCGCGATCGCCGACGCCGTGACCGGCGCGATCCGGTTGGACGGAATCGAGACCAGCGTGCCCAGCTTGATCGTCGAGGTCCGCTCAGCCGCCAGCGCCATCGCCGCGTAGCAGTCGGACCAGATCAACTGCGAGTCGGGGAACCAGGCGTGGGTAAACCCCGCCTCCTCGGCGCGCACGACTTCCTTCCACATGTCGATGTAGGTCGGTACGAGCAGTCCGTAGTCCATGCCGTTCCCTTCCGTCATTCCAGACTTGCTCTGGAATCTCGCCCCCGCGATTAGGTCAACCGCGCTTGTGAATCACCTCGCGGGCGAAGTCGTCGATGATCTCTCTCGCGCCCTGTGGATCGTTGGCCGTCAACGCAACGTTGTCGACGCCGATCGATTCGAGATGTTCGAGCCGCTCGATGATCTGCGGTCCCGAGCCGACCAGGCTGCGTTCCAGCACTTGGGGGAAGACGAAGCGCTCCTCACCCGGTTTCAGGTACACCATGTGGCCCTCATGCACGTCGAGGTAGAGCCGATCCTCGGGGGTGCCCTTCTGCGCCGAGTAGTCGCGGATGTAGCTGTGGTACTCGCCGGCCAGGTCGGGATTGTCCATGCCCAGGTTTGCGCCCGGACCGTAGGCCGCCTCCCACATCGCGTGTACGCCCGGCACCATGCCCGGACCGAGAATGCGCATGATCCGATCGGAGTCGAAGCCCTCGCCGTCCTGCAGCACCAGCCCGGTGGTCAGGCCGACCGTGTAGGGCTTCTCGGTCGAACGCCCCGCCGCTTCGGCCGCTGCCGCAATCGTTGGAAAGCCCTGCTCGGCGTTGAGACCCATCCCGGTCGTGACCCAGCCGTCGCCGACCTGACCGACGACCTCCATCGCCCGCGGACCGTTGGCGGCCACGTAGATCGGGATGTAGTCGTCGAGATTGAGGAACTCGGAGCGGTGCCCGTGGATCAGGCGGATCCAGCGCTCCTCGCCGGTCACGTCGTCGGTGTACAGCACGTCCTCGCCGTCGAGTAGCCCGCGCACCTGCTGGGCGTACTCGCGGTAGCGCTTGATCGGGTAGGCCGGCAGACCCATCGTGTTGCGTCCCGTGTAGCCGGTGCCGATGCCGAGGATGATCCGTCCCGGCGCGAGTTTGTTCAGCGAGGCGACGGCCGAGGCCGTCACCGGCGCGATCCGGTTCGAGGGAATCGCGACCAGCGTGCCCAGCTTGATCGTCGAGGTGTGATGCGCCGCCAGCGCCATCGCCGCGTAGACATCCGAGTAGATCAACTGCGAGTCGTAGAACCAGGCATGCGTGAACCCGGCGGCCTCCGCTCGCTGCACCTCCTCGTACGCATTGATCCAACTCGGGATTCCAATGCCGTAGTCCATATCCCTCTCCTGATTCCGTGAGTCCGTCGCCTAGCGCAACTGATAGCTCGGTGGCGTCTTCCACTGATCGGTGGGCGGGTTCTCCTGCTGCGCCAGGATCCTGTTTCGTTGGGCCTTGTCGAGCTTCCGGCCCTGCTGGATGATCTTGCGGTTGGCCTGCTCTTTGGCCTTGTTCTTGGCGACCGTCGCAGGATTGGACCGCTTCTTCACGCCGCGCGAGGCTCTCACCACGCCCGACTTCTGCAAGCTCTTGAGGTGCGCCTGGACGTTGCCGTCGGCGGCGCGGCGCAGACGCTTGTCGATCGTGTCGCCGTAGATCGCCTCCATGATCTGCCACGACGTCTTCGGCTCGCCGTCCTGCAGTTGCTCCAGGATCTGGTCCTCGCGCATCTGCCGGTGGGCGACGTACATCTCAAGCCGATCACGGGCCTTGGCGTCCTCGGAATCGGTGATCAGCGGCCCGTGACCGGGGCAGAGCACCTTGACGTTGGGCAGCTCCAGCAGACGGCGCAGCGACGCCATGTAGGAGTTGACATCGCCCACGACCGAGGTCGTGTTGCCCAGGATCGTGTCGCCGGTGAAGAGGATGCCCTCCTCCTCGATGTAGTAGCAGAGCGAGTCGACCGAATGCCCGGGACTGGTCATCACCTGCACGCGGATGCCGCCGTCCAGGATGATCTCGTCGCCGTCCGAGTACGTCTTGACTCCGTCCTTGGGCAGCCGGCCGCGCAGCAGCTTGACCCCGTTCTTCGGAACTGCGACCTCGGCCTTGAGATGCTCGTTGACGTGCTTGAGATTGCCGGAGTGGTCGAAATGGTGATGGGTGATCGCCGCCACGCCGATCTCCGAGTGATCGATCGCTGCGAGATAGCCGCGCAGCATCCAGCGGAACTTGTCGATCGCCTCGCCCGAGTCAATCGTCAGCGTCTGGCCGCCGCGCTGGCCGATGATGTAGATGTTGGTCGAGGTCGGCCGCATCGGCTGGTCCTCGGGGACCGGCACCATGCGGACGTTGTCGCTGATTTTCATCTGGACCGCTCCGATGTCGTGGCTGGCTGTGGTTAGAAGTCAATCCAGGCCGGGTGTCCCATCACCGTGCGCGTGTTCAGAATCTGACCGAGGTGACCGTTGCCGTGCGCGATGCAGGTCTGCATGATCTGCTGTGACTTGGGTTGATGTCCGAACTGCACGACGCGGACCGTCTCGGCCAGGTCGGCGTCCGACGAGGCATTGAGAAAACCGAGCACATCTTCGTGCACGTCGTTGAAGTAGGCGATCAGTTGCGGCACGGACGGAATCAGCAACTGCTGCGCTTCATCGCGCGCCATGTCGGTGCCCTGCGCGACCGTGGGGAAGTTCCACGATTCGTTCAGTCCCTGCCTCAGCCAGACCGGCGGCTTGCGATCCTGGCAGACGAAGTTGACGATATTGTCCTTGGTCCGGATGTAGTGCCAGGCGTGGAATCCGGGTGAGACCGCGTCGTTGCTGTAGCGCCAGTTGAGCTGCTCGTCGCTCAGATCGTCCAGCGCGGCGATGTACCCGTCGTGCAGCGTCTGCATGAAGTGGATCAGCAGTTCTTGGACGTTCATCGTGAGCGCTCCTCCCGCCCTAGCTATGGTCGCCGATCGTGATTCCGGCGACTTGCGGCGCGACGTCGCGGGCGAGGAACTCAGGCACATCGTCGCGGTCGAACATGAAGTGCTGGAACTGCACCTCGGCCACGCCCGCCTCGGCAAGACGGCCCAGCGCGTCGACCGTCTCGTCGGCGCCGCCCACGAGTCGACCACCGGCGCGGAATCCGCTCAGGAACTCGTCCAGCGATTCGCCGCGACCGCCGAACATGCCCTGCGCGAACCTGCCGCCCGCCTCGACCAGCTCCGGCGGACCGACCGCGTGGAACATCATCATTGAGTGTTCGATCTCGTTCGGATCCCGGCTGACGGACTCGCAGGCCCGAGCCATGACATGGCGTTTGTGCGCATACGCTTCCGGCGTCAGCGAGACGCAGTTCCATTCGGCCGCGTACTGCGCCGCCATGGGAATCGTCCGCTTCTCGCCGCCGCCGCCAATCAGGATCGGCGGTCGGCCCGCTTCCGGCATTGGCTGGCAGTCCGCCCCGTCGAGTCGGTAGTAGCCGCCCTGGTAGTGCGACGGTCCCGGACCCCACAGCGCACGCATCAACTGGATCGCCTCCTCCAGACGCTCGAAGCGTTCACGCGTCGGCGGGAAGTTGAGCCCGTAGGCGTCATGTTCCGGCTGATTCCAGCCCGCGCCCAGACCCATCACGAAGCGCCCGCCCGAGAGCCGGTCAATCTGCGCCGCCATCCGTCCGACATCGACCGGCCGGCGGAAGGTGACCGGCGTCACCATCGGCCCGAAGCGCAGACTCGACGTCTCCTCGGCCGCCATCACGAAGCTGAGAAAACACTCCAGGCTGTCCTGCTGGCTCGTCTCGACAGGTCCGGTGAAGTAGTGGTCGCTGCGAAACAGCGAGGGAAAGCCGAGCCGCTCAGCCAGCCGCAGGATGTGCCGCCAACGCTCCCAGGTCAACCCGTTTTGTCCCTCGACCATCAAGGCGACTCGCATTGCGGCTCCTCACGCCGGGGCCACGCAATCCAGCGCGGCTTGCAGGCATGGTAAGGGTCGAGTGCTGCACGGGTTGCGGCTTGACTCAGCGCGTCAGCGGGCGAAGCCGATCGCGTCGTCAAGGACGACCACCTGGACGGGATCGTCCGGTTGCCAGACCACCTCTGTGCGTAGTCGGGTCTCGACCTGGAGACCGGAAGGCAACCGCACCCGTACGACCTGATCGTGGCCGTAGTACTCGCTATTGATCACCCGCGCCGCCTCGACGTCGTCCCTGTCCGCGTCCTTGAGCGCGAGCTGTTCCGGCCGCAGCAGCACATCGAGCGGCCGTCCGTCCTCGCCCTCACTCGGGTTGAGCAGGATCACGAAGCCCAGTTCGGTCTCCGCGCCATAACGAACGCTCGTCGCCGGCAGGATGTTGGCGTCGCCCACAAACGAGCCGATGAACCGAGTTTCGGGCCGGTAGTAGATGTCGTCCGGCGCGCCAATCTGTTCGATCCGGCCCTCGCGCATCACGGCCACCCGGTCGGCCAGCGAGAGCGCCTCCTCGCGGTCGTGGGTCACGAACACCGCCGCCGTGTTTGCCGCCTTGAGGATTCGGCGCATCGCCAGGCGCAGGCTGGCGCGCAGATTCTGGTCGAGGTTGCTGAACGGCTCGTCCAGCAGCACCGCCGCCGGCTCCGGCGCCAGCGCCCGCGCCAGCGCGACCCGCTGCGCTTCGCCGCCCGACAGTTCGTGCGGATAGCGCTCGCCGAATTCGCGCAGGCCGACCAGTTCCAGCATCTCCGACACCCGGGCGGGCGTCGCCTCTCGGCGGAATCGACGCCAGGGCCGCGTCCACCAGGCGCGGTGTCCGTCGGCCAGGCCGAAGGCGATGTTCTCGGTCACGCTCAGGTGCGGAAAGAGCGCAAAGTCCTGCGGCACGATGCCGACCCGCCGACGCTCGGGCGGCCGCCAGACGCCGGGTCCGACCGCCGTCTCTCCGTTGATCTGGACCAGTCCCTCGTCGGGACGCTCGAATCCGGCGATGACGCGCAGCGTGGTCGACTTGCCGCAACCGCTCGGTCCCAACAGCGCCACGATTTCGCCACGCTTGACCTCAAATGACACATCGCGGACCGCGACCGTCTCCCCGAAGGTCTTGGTGACGTGTTCTGCGACCAGGGCGTCGATGTCGGAGGCTGGATCAAGTGCGGAGTTCACGCTCGCTCCCAAACAAGAGGAACATTGGAATCGCGGCGCACGCGAGCAGCAGCAGCGCGGCGGCGGCGGCGCGGGCGAAGAAGGCCTCTTCCGTGTGTCCCCAGAGCGTAGTCGCCAGCGTGTTGAACTCGATCGGCGCGAGGATCACCGTGGCGGGCAGTTCCTTCATCGTCGTCAGGAACACGAGCGCAAACCCGGCAAGCAGGCCAGGAGCAATCAGGGGCAAGGTGACACTACAGAACGTCTGCCACTGGCTGCGACTGAGTGAACGGGACGCCTCCTCGAGACCTGGCTGTATTCGGACCAGGGACGTTCGCAGCCCCGCGATCGCCTGAGGTAGAAAGAGCACGGTGTACGCGAAAATCAGCGTGATCAATGTCTGATAGATAATGGGCATGGTGCGCAATGCGAAGAAGACCAACGCGAACGCGACGACGACTCCGGGCAGTGCATACCCCACGTATGAGACACGGTCGATCACCCGAGACAGGAATCCTGGGCGACGAATCACGACAATGGCGATCGGCATTGCGGCTATCACGGTCACTCCCCCGGCGAGAGCGGACACATAGACAGACTTGAGCGCGGCGTCCCAGAGTCCCGGGAACGTCTCTCCGTGATTCAAACCAATCGAGAGCCAGTGGAACAACACCGCCACCGGCACGACCAGGGCGACGACCATGATGATGCTCAAGCCGAGGACGATGGGCCAGCGCCATCGGCCCAGACCGACCAGTCTCGGCCTCCGCGCAGCGCCGCTGCCGAGCCGGTGATACCGGGCACGGCGTCGCTGCGACCAGTCGATCAACAGCACAACTGCAACGAGTCCGACCAGCACCAACGACAGGACGGCAGCTCCGGACAGGTCGAAGGCCGATCTGAGCCGCAGATAGACCGCCCACGTGAACGTCTCGTACTGCATGAACGAGACCGCGCCGAATTCCGAGATGGTGTACAGCGCGACCAGCAGACTGCCCGTCGCGATCGGGACGCGTAACTGGGGGACCGTGACTCGCCAGAATGCTCCCCAGGCCGAATGTCCGAGAGAACGGGCCGCTTCTTCGATCGCCGGATCGATGTCGCGCAGTCCGGCGCGGACCACGATCAGGAGGTAGGGAAATGTGAACAGCGTGATCGTCAGCCAGGAACCAAAGAAGCCGTAGATCTCGGGAAGCTGTTCGACACCCAGCGGCGCGAGCAGATCCTGAAGCGATCCGTTCGGCCCCAGGGCGATGATGAACGCGAATGCGCCCACGTACGAGGGAATCGCCAGGGGAACGACGGTGATCGTCCGCCAGAAGCCGGCAAACGGAATATTCGTGCGCTCGGTCAAAAAGGCGATGGGCAGCGCGATTGCGGCGCAGGTCACCGTCACTGCTGCCGTGAGTGACGCCGTGTTGGTCAACAGGCGCAACGTGTTGCCGCTCAGCACTCTGGACCAATCGTCGGCGTCGGCGGTTGCGGCTCGCAGAATCAGGTAGACCAGGGGAATGCAAGCTGCGCCGGCCACTGCCAGCGCCAGGATCCAGATCGTCGGGATCGACAAGCGGAGACGCGATGGCAGCTCGACAGTCCCGCTGAGAATGCTCATTGCTGGAGGCTATCCCAGTGTTTCATCGCAACGGCGCAAGAAAGTCAATGTTCCCGGCCGGGTTGATCGGCCGGGAACATTGGATGTGGTTCGTACCACGTGGTCTGCTTTGGATGGACCGCTGCCGC
>JAPPBK010000287.1 GCA_026705105.1 Chloroflexota bacterium
CAACTGCTCAGCGCAGCACTGAGGCTCGAACAGATTCATGATCCGCCCGACCAGAGCGTGATCGACGCCGCAGAGCAATCGGTAGCCAACGCCCTGACCCAGGTCTCGAACGCGGAACAGGCATTGGCCGATCTGACCGCCGATGCCAATCCCGGCGATCTGGCTCAGGCCCAGCAGCAGGTAGCCAACGCTGCCGTGCAACTGTCCAACGCCGAACAGGCGCTGACCAACCTCGGCGATGGCCCCAGCGACAACCAAATCGCCTCGGCCGAACAGGCCGTCGCCAACGCCGCCGTCCAACTCTCCAGCGCCGAGCAGACGCTCGCCGCGTTGACCGAACGGCCCAGCGTCGCCGAGCTCGAATCGGCGCGAGCCGCCGCGATCCAGGCGCGCGTGCCTGTGAACCAGGCTGAGTCCACGCTCGAACGAAGCGATGAAGCGTTGGAAGACGCGCAGGAGCGCTTCTGCGACGACATCACCATCTTGCCCGAGATCTGCGCGTCTTCGCTGCCGCTGAGCGACACCGACATCGAGACGCTGCGCTCGAAGTTCGAGAACAGCGGCAGCACCCTGGAGCGGCGCGCCCGCGATCTCGTTGGCGCGCAAGAGGCCTGGGAAGCGGCGATTGATTCGTTCGATGCGGCTTCGGCGTCCCTGCTCGCGGCGGAGGCGCGTCTGAGCGATCTCACCGATCCGGATCCGGAGAGGATCGAGCAGGCGACGGAAGCCGTGACGGCCGCCCGCGCCGCCCGGCGAGCCGCCGACGCCGGGTTGGAGGACTTGCTGACGCCAGCTAGCGAGGCCGACATCTTCCAGGCCGAGCAATCCGTCGCCGCCGCTCGCGCCGGATTGACCATGGCTGAGGAGCGCTTGCGCGAACTGTTCGACGGCGCAGATCCCAACGACATCTACCAAGCCCAGCAAACTCTGACCGCCGCGCGCGAACAACGCGACGCGGCTCAGGCGCAGATGCGCGAACTGCTCGAACCGCCCACCGAGGACGACATTCAGGAAGCCGAACTTGAACTGGCCAGCGCCCAGTCCGCCTGGGACGAAGCTCAGGCCAACTACGACGAACTGAGCGCCGGACCGACCGCGACCGCCATCGCCCAACAGGAGCAGAACGTCCGCCTCGCCGAAATCACCTACGAGCAGGCGCTCAACGCGATGGACGATCTGCTGATCACGGCCACGTTCGACGGCACGATCGAAGCCGCCAATGTTTCGGTCGGCGACCGCATCGGCGCCGGAGCGACCGCCTTCGTCCTCAGTACACGTGACCAAATCATCGTCGACCTGACCGTCACCGAAGCCGAAATCTTCGACCTCCAGGAACTCCAGGTCGGTGTCGCCTCATTCGACGCCATCCAGGGCGCGCAGTACCCCGTGCGCATCACCGCAATCAATCGCGTCCCCAATGTGGATCAGGGCGTCGTCACCTACGCCGTCGAGGCGACCGTGCTCGCGCCGCTGGCGATCCAAGCCGTGCGCGACGATCTCGAAGCACTCGGCGTGACCGTGCCGGAGCGCCAGCCAGCCGCCCGAGAAGGTCAGGGCGCGGGTGGTCAAGGAGCTGGACTCGGCGATCGGGCGCGGCGCTTCGGAGCGATGCTGCAATCGCTCGACCTGCCCGCGGGCGTGAGTCTGCTCCAGGTCGTTCAGGCAATCGCCAATGACGATCCACTGCCGGAGGGTGTCGAGCTGCCCGAAGAGTTCGAGATCACCGACGAGGAGCGCGCGCAGCTGCGCCCGCTCCTGGCGCGCGTTGCCGGAAGTGGGGGTGGCGCAGCCGGCGGCACGGCCGCAGTCGACGACGACCGCCAGTTGCCCATCGATGGGATGAGCGCAACCGTCACTGTTCTCATCGCTGTCCGCGATGAGTCGGTGCTGATCTCCACATCCGCCATCCGCCAGATCGACGGCGCGTTTTACGTCGCCGTTCCAACCGAAGACGACGGATCCGACGACGGCGAGGATGGCCCCGGCGCACAGCTTGGCTGGGAACGGCTAGAAGTGAAGATCGGCGAGAGCGATGGTACCAACGTCGAGATTCTCTCCGGTCTGGAGGAAGGCGTCACGGTGTTGGTCGGAGTCGATTCCGAAGGTATCGCCTACAGCGCAACGCAACTGCCTGGAGGCGGGACCGGCGCGGGCGCTTTGCCTGGTCCCCCCGGAGGTGGACGCGGAGGATGATCCGGCTCGACGCGGTTCGCAAGACGTTCAAAACGGGCGAGACGGAGATCAACGCGCTCGACGGGGTGAGTCTGCACGTCGAGCGCGGCGAATTCGTCGCCATCATGGGTCAGTCCGGCTCGGGCAAGAGCACGATGATGAACATCATCGGCCTGCTCGATCGACCAGATGAAGGCGCATACCTCCTCTCAGGCCAGAACGTGGCCGGACTCAGCGAACACGCCCGCGCACGGCTGCGCGGCACCGCCTTCGGCTTCGTCTTCCAGTCCTATTCGCTCCTGCCCCGCATGAGCGCCCTGGAGCAAGTCGAGCTACCCCTGATCTACCAGGGCGTCCGCGACCGTCGACGCCGAGCCGCCGAAGCCCTCGTCCGCGTTGGCCTGGCTGACCGCATCGGACACCGACCAACCCAGCTTTCCGGCGGCGAACAGCAGCGCGTCGCTATCGCCCGCTCGTTGGTCGTCGATCCGTTGGTCGTGCTCGCCGACGAACCCACCGGCGCGCTCGACACCGCCACCGGACACGAGGTCATGACCCTGCTCAGCGATTTGGTCAATCAGCACGGCATGACGATCATCCTCGTCACCCACGAACCAGAAGTTGCCTCCTTCGCCCATCGCATGGTCAGAATGCGCGACGGCCAGATCATCCAGGACACCGGCGCGAGCAACGCGGCTAACCCGCTCAACGGCGAGGCCTCGACATGAGCATGCTCGACGCCCTGCAAATCGCGGTCCGCGCGATCATCGCCAACCGGCTCAGGAGCCTGCTCACCCTGCTCGGCCTGGTGATTGGCGTCAGTTCCGTCATCGCCCTGATCGCCGTTGGACAAGGCACCCAGAAAGGCGTCACCGATCAGATCCGCGGACTGGGCACCGACCTCGTCTTCATCGAACCCTCCGCCGAGGCGACCACCCAGCAGGGCGGCGGCGCATCGCCGCTCACGACGACCCTCACGCGGGCTGATGCCGATGCGATCGCGGCGAGCGGCAACCCCGCGATCTCGGCGGTAACCTCGCACATCACTGGCGAGACTCAAGCCATCGCAGGCGTGAACAACGTCGGTGCGGAGTCGGTCTTCACGTCGTCCAACTACGCCGAGGTGCGCGATCTGGAGGTAGCGACCGGCTCGTTCATCGCGCCCGGCCATGATCGGGCCGGCAGCCTGGTCGCCGTGCTGGGCTCACGCGTCGCCGAGACGCTGTATCCGAGCATTGACCCAATCGGCCAGGAGGTGCGCCTCTCCTTCCTCGCCGGTCGTGTCGTGTTCGCATTCACCGTGATCGGCGTACTCCAGGAAGTTGGCGGCGCTGCCGACGCCGACGATCAGGTGTTCGTGCCGATCACCGGAATGGCCAACCGCTTCCGCTTCCTCTACACGCCGACCGGCGATTTGCGCGTCACCCAGATCGATGTCCAGGCCGTACCAGGCGCCGACACCGAAGCACTCAAACAGCAACTCACC
Source organism: Chloroflexota bacterium (assembly GCA_026705105.1). Taxonomy (GTDB): domain Bacteria; phylum Chloroflexota; class Dehalococcoidia; order Bin125; family Bin125; genus Bin125. Next base: position 3,659 of record JAPPBK010000287.1, read on the forward strand.
GATCTGCTCCTCTTCCGCCATAACCGCTCCGATCCCGACTTCACCATCGAGAGCCAGGACGACCTGCTCGACGCCGCCTCCGAGGTGGCCAACACTCTTTCGATCCTGCTCGGCAGCATCGCCGGCATCTCGCTGCTGGTTGGCGGGATCGGCGTGATGAACATCATGCTGGTCTCCGTGACCGAGCGCACCCGCGAGATCGGCATCCGACGCGCCGTCGGGGCGACCGCCACCGACATCGTCAATCAGTTCGTCACCGAGGCTCTCGCTCTGAGCGTCTTCGGTGGCATCATCGGAATCGTGATCGGAGTTGTCGCATCGCTGCTGGTTGACGGCAGCACTATCGGCGATCAGGAGATGACCACCGTGATCCAAGCCTGGTCGATCGCCGCCGCCTTCGGCGTCTCCGCCGGCATCGGCCTGCTCAGCGGGCTCTACCCCGCCTGGCGCGCCACCGTGATCGACCCCATCGCCGCCCTCCGTAACGAATAGCCTGCCAGCTATCTTGATGACGAAACATTCGCGCCTTCGAGTCAAGGAGCCAGACCATGCCGTTGCCGCCTGACGAATCATTGAATCGCTTTGCGGGCAGGGTCGCCGTCGTCACCGGTGGGGCGAGCGGGATGGGCCGCGAGTCCTCGATTCGCCTCGGCCGCGAAGGCGCGTCGGTGATCGTCGCCGGCCTGCCGGACGACGAGCGCGGCGCAGAGACGGTGGCGATGGTCGAAGCGGCCGGCGGTCAGGCCGTGTACGTGGGCGTCGACGTGACGCGCGAGGCGGACTGTGACGCCATGGCGGACGCAGCGCTGGAGCACTTCGGACGGCTCGATCTTTGCATCGCCGCTGCAGGCATCTCGCACGCGGGCTACGTCTCGGGCGAGGTGACCGAGGGCGAGCCGCTGCTCGGCGGCGCTCAGCGCCACGTGATCCACAAGCCGGTCGAGTACTGGGAGAAGGTGCTGGCCGTCAATCTGACCGGCGTGATGCTGACCAACCGCGCCGTGGCGCGGCGCATGATTGCGCAGGGCGACGGCGGCGCAATCGTCAACATCTCCTCCGGCGCGGCCAAGGCCCCGATCCGCGGGATGGCCGACTACTGCGTCTCCAAGACCGGCGTCTGGATGCTGACGCGAGTGCTCGCGCTGGAGTTGGCGCCGAACCACATCCGGGTCAACACGGTCGCCCCGGGCCTGATCGACACGCCGATGACGCTGGCGGTTACCACCGACGAGGAGCGCCGCCAGCGGCGCATCGAGAGCATCCCGCTCAACCGGCTCGGTGAGCCGTCCGACATCGCCGAGGCCGCGCTCTTCCTGCTCAGCGACCAGGCCGGCTACATCACCGGACAGATCCTGCATCCGGACGGCGGCATCTTCGTTGGCAACTAAACCTGCGTGGGCTACGCGCGACATCGCGATACGCTGTCCTCGATGCTCACGCTCGCCGTCCAACAACTCCTGACCAAGAAGCTGCGATCGGCCCTGACCGTCCTCGGCTTCGGCGTCTGCGTCAACCTGTACATCGTGGTCACCACGGTGATGCGATTCATCACCGACGACCTCGATCTCCAGGTCCAGCGCTTCACCGGCGTGTTGTTCGTGCAGTCGCGCGGGCTGGCTGGGATGTCGGGCATCGAGTGGCCGCCGATCTCATCGACGATTTCCAATGCCGAGGCCCTGGCCGTGCTGTCGCAGCCAGCAGTCGATCCCGAGCGCTCGACCAAGGTCACGTTTGCATCGCTCGCCCCTCCGCCGTACCCGACCGCGCCGCCAGAGGCGCTGCTGGTCGGGATCGAACAGGGCAAAGAGGATGTCTTTCTCGGCGGCGCCGACGCGGCCGCGGGGCGAATCGACTTTCCCCAGCCCAACGGCACAAACGCGGCCCCACCGGCGATTCTCGGCATCCTCGCCGCGCGCCACTTCGCGTCGGCGGCATCGGCGACGACCGAGGTGCCCTCACCGGTGGGTCCGATCGCGTTGGCGGCGCTGGGCAGCACGATCTCGGTTCGCGGGCATGAGTTTGAAGTGCAGGGAATCATCGAGCCCGAGACGAACCAGTTGCTGCGCTCGGCCGTGCTCGTCCCGCTGGAGAGCGCGCAGACCGTGCTGCAAACGCCCGACGCCGTCTCGGCGATGCTGCTCTCGCCCAGGCGGGCTTCCGATATCGAGCCGCTCCAGTCCCTGATCGAGTCCGACCACGCAGAGCTGATGGTGATCTCGGACAAGCAATTGGCCGAGAACGCGCGCAAGTTGCTCGACCGGGTCAATCAGCTCTTCAATGTGGTGCGCTGGACCTCGGTCTCGGTCGCGGCGCTGCTGATCGCAATCGTGATGTTCGTGTCGGTCCTGGAGCGGACGCGCGAGCTGGGCACACTGCGCGCAATTGGCGCGCCGCGGCGCGCCTTGCTGTCGCTGATTCTCTCCGAGTCGGCGGGCTTCGCAGTGGCCGGCTCAATGGTCGGCGTGCCGATGTCTCGGGTTGTGATCCATCAGGCGTTGGGTCCCGACGCAGCCGGCCTGCGGTCGAAGCAGATCGAGTACGGCGCTGCCGGAATCCTGAGCCTCTGCTCAATGCTGGCTGCTGTCATGCCCGCTTGGCGCGCCGTGCAGGTCGACCCAATCATCGCGCTGCGCTACGAGTGAGGCGGTGGTTGTGGACAGCGAACCGCAGGTCGAAGAAGCAGCGAAGGAAACGCAGCGGACCCCGCTTCTGTCGGCGCGCAATCTTGCCCGCATCTTCCACCTGGGCGGCCAGACGATCCATGCGCTGGAGCCGCTGAATCTCGATATCCATCGGGGCGATTTCATCGCCATAGCCGGACCGTCCGGATCGGGCAAATCGACGCTGCTGCAGCTCCTGGGCCTGATCGACTCGCCCACGTCCGGCGAGGTGCGTGTCCAGGATCGCGCCGCGCATGGCCTGGGAGGCGAGCAGCGAGCGGCGCTGCGGCTGAAGACGCTGGGCTTCGTCTTCCAGGCCTTCAATCTGCTGCAGATGCTGACGGCGCGGCAAAACGTCGAGATCGCGCTGGCTCTCGCCGGCTGGCCTCGGCGTAAGCGCCGAACTCGCGCGGAAGCGTTGCTGGAGTCGGTCGGCCTCGGACAGCGGCTGGAGCACCGGCCGCTGCAACTCTCCGGCGGGGAACGTCAACGCGTGGCCATCGCTCGGGCGCTGGCCAACGATCCCGATGTGATCCTGGCCGACGAGCCGACCGGCAATCTCGACTCGCAGACCGGACGAGAGATCGTCCAACTGCTGGAGGACCTGAACTGCGCCGGCCAGACGATCGTGATGGTCACGCACAACCTGGAGATTGCCAGGAGGGCAGGTCGGCTGTTTCTCATGCGCGACGGCCGGATGCGCGAAGTCGATCCGTCCGATCCCCGGGCGCTGGACTAGCCTTAGCCTGCGGACAGGCGTGAAGAGCGGCTCGGAGGTCCTGTGACGTCGGAAACAACCCCGAGCGAAGCGATCCCAGCGGGGGCGCCGGAGTTCTGGCCGGAGGCGCTTGAGGTTGTTCGCAACGCGCCGATCGCGCTGCTGGCGACGGTCGAAGGTCGGCAGCCGCACGTGCGGCCCGTGGTACCGGCGTACGTGGACATGGTCGCCTATGTGCTGACCAGCTCGGGCTCGCCCAAGACCGAGCAGATTCAGGCCAACGCGCTGGTTGAGCTGCTCCACTGGACCTCCGACTTCCGTCATCTCAACCTGGCCGGTACGGCAGCCGTGGTCGACGACGCCGAGGAGATCGCCGAGGTCGCGCCCCACTTCCCCTACACGGTTGACGACTTTTTCGGACCCGATCTGCGTGCGCCGGCGATGCTCAGGGTGCGCCTGGAGCGGGTCTCGATCACCACGTTCAACGACATCATCGCCAACAAGCGGCCGCGGATCTGGCGCGCATCCGGCTGACGGACTGCGAGACACCCGAGGAATGAAGTTGAGAGGATGAACCGATGCGTATCGCCCTGATTGGACAGGCGCCCTTTGGCGCGGCGGTGTTTGAGCGGCTCGTGGAAGACGGTCACGAGATCGTCGGCGTGTTCACCCCGCCGGAGCGCGAGGGCGGTCGCCCGGATCCGCTGGCGCAGGCGGCCCGCGACGGCGGAATCACCCTGGTCCAGCCGCGGCGCTGGCAGCGTCGCGGGGTCGTGGACGAGGATGTCGTCGCGCGGTACGAGGCCACGAATCCGGACCTCAACGTGATGGCGTTCGTCACGCAGATCATCCCGACCCGGGTGCTCGACTTCCCACCGCAGAAAACGATCCAGTATCACCCGTCGATTCTGCCGAAGCACCGCGGTCGCTCGGCGATCAACCACGCCATCCTCGAGGGCGACACGATGACCGGAGTCACGATCTTCTGGGTCGACGAGGGCATTGACACCGGTCCGATCCTCTTGCAGCGTTCCTGCCCTATCGGTCCCGACACAACGCTCAACGATGTATACCGCGAGTACCTGTTCCCGCTCGGCGTCGAAGCCATGTCCGAGGCGGTCAAGCTGGTCGAAGCGGGCCAGGCCCCGCGTCATGTCCAAAACGAAGACGACATGACCTACGAAGGTCCGTGGGAGGGCGACATCGCGCGGATCGACTGGTCGCAGCCGGCACAGACAGTGCACAACTTCATCCGCGGATCCGACCGCGCTCCCGGCGCCTGGAGCGAGATCAGCGGCGAGCGCGTCACCTTGCTCGGTTCGACGCGGACCGATCACTCCGGCGGCGCAGCCGGAGCGATTGCCGCCATCGGCGACAACGGCATGACCATCGTCTGCGGCGACGGCGAGTCGGTTCGGGTGAGCACACTGGCCGTGGGCCGCGACCGACAACCGGCGCAAGAGTGGGCCTCGGCGAACGGCGTCCAGGTCGGAGCGGTGTTTGCGGCTGCTCCCGCCGACTAGGTCATGTCCTGGACGCGCTTGCCGGAGTCGACCAGGGGCGCGAATCGGGTCTTGCTGAGCGGGTCGTTGCGCGAGGCCTTGTCCCAGGCCGCGTCAACCATCTTCGCGTACTTGGGATGCATCTCGCGCATCTTGGTGTTCTCGTCCTTGATGAACGCGGAACGCGCGATCAGGCGTTCGACCTGGCCCTTCGTGTCGCACGCATCACAGTCGGGAGCGGGTGCGTCGATCTTGCGGGTGAAGTGCTCCCACTCCTCGCCGCAGGCCCGGCAGGCGTATTCGTAGATGGGCATGGCGTGCTCCCGGCGGTTCAGGTTGCGGATCGATCCGTCTCTCACGATGGTACGATCTTGACGTAACAGCCGCACCTGATCGGCGAGAGTGACTGCGGGTAAGGGGGAGTCGAACCGTGTACGGATTGCGCACGATGTTCCTCGTGGTGCTGATGGCGGGACTGATGATGGTGGTCGGCCTCGCGGTGGCCGGCGAATTCGGCCTGATCGCCATGGCGGCGGTCGCCCTGGGCATCAACCTCTACAGCTACTACAACTCGCACTCGATGGTGCCCAAGATGATGGGCGGGCAGCTCGTCACCGCCGAAGAAGCGCCGGAGTTGTACCGGATTGTCGAGCAGGCCGCCTGCCAGGCGGAGATGCCGTTCAAGCCGGAGCTGGTGTCGCAGTTCACGCTGGAACACCTTGAGG
>JAPPBK010000357.1 GCA_026705105.1 Chloroflexota bacterium
TGGGACCGGGACGCCTGCGAGTACCTGGCCCGGGCGGCGTGGGCACCCCGGTCGTACCCGTAGGGTAACCACTAATCCCCTCGCGCCCGTGCCTAACTCCAACCGCTCATCGTCAAACGCCGGCAGGCACTCTGGTGCACGCGAGGGTTGGCGCGAGGCGTTCAAGCGCGCATTGGAGACCGCCATGGGTTTGTTCATCCGGAGTCAGCAGCCGCCTAGGCGGTACGTTACGAAGTTGGGCACGATCTGCACGGCGCTGCTCTTTCTCGTTATTGGGGTCGTGGTGCTCGCGAACATCATCGGGGCTTGGCCGATGTCCCCGCCCACCTCCGTCGATCTCCGGTTCGTGGATACACTGAGCGCCGTTACGCCTGCGGAGATCGACTCGCTCGAGGTGCGCGTTGCGCGGGAGGCGCTCGCGATGATTCGCGACTCCGCCGAGGCGGGTGACACTATCCGGACCTACGTCCTCTGGCGGCGCATCGATACCATCGGCGCGCCCTGGGATTTTCGTCTCCTGGTCATTGCGCTCTGGTTTGGCGCGCTGGGCAGTCTCCTGCACGCCGGCTCCTCGTTCGTGACCTACGCGGGCGGTCGGGAACTCGTCGTGAGTTGGCTGCCTTGGTACATCGTCCGTCCCTTTCTCGGTGCCGGGATGGCCGCCGTCTTCTACGTGGTCATGCGTGCTGGCATCGGCACGACGGGGGGAGCGACCCCAATCGATATGAGCCACTATACGGTAGCCGCGTTCGCCGCTCTGGTCGGTCTCTTCACGCACGGGGCAACGCTCAAGCTGAAGGATGTTTTTGACGCGCTTTTCCCACCACGCGGGAAAGACCAACACGCCGATGCGCTGGGCAAGGGCTCTGGTCACCCTAAGCTCGATGAGACGCCGGAAGAGAGCGCTGCGACCGATGGCCGTGTACTCCCTAGGGAGGCTGCAGGGGTCGAGACGGATGCGGAGGAGTCGGATATACCCTCCACGAACCCTGAATGACGCCCTCTTATGGCGTTCTGGTAGGTTACCCGTGCTGGACGTCACCTAGCGGACCTGCCGGGCCCCCGAAATCGTAGCATCGGCGAATCGTTAAGGAGAGGATTGTGGACCCGAACCGCTGCTACATCTACGTCCAGGGTTGGAGGGCCGACGCAACCTTCCAGACCAGGGCACAGGACGCGACCGATCCCGCGCTCATGCGGGAATGCGTGATCGTGGCTTCCCCAGGTCAGTGGCCCGCCTACGTTCCTTCGCCGCCAGCTACCGACTGCGCCACGGTCATCTGTGGCTGCGAGGGTCATCCCTATGGATTCGTCAACTGCACCGCGAACGCGTACCGGATCCGGAAGACCTTCATTCAGGTGGAGGGCGGATGCTGATGCAGACTCGCCGTTGGAGTTTCCTCGCAGCTGTCGCTTGCCTCGCGAACGGGTACGGCAGCACATCGCTGATTGCCCAGGACTACGTTCCCAAAGCGAGGGCCGCCGTTCGTTATCTTGAGCGGGGCGTGAGGGCCGACGGAAGCACGCGATCCATCGCCGCCGGGCCGGAGCGGATCGGGATCGACGTAAACAGCAATGTCGAGATCCTGATCGATGCAGATTCGCTCCGGAGTCTCACTACGAGGTTGCTCCCCGATTCTGAGCGCGCCGACCTCGCGCTGATCAGCGAGCGCATGGACCAGCTTGAGCTGTTGATCGATTCGATCTCGGCGGTCACGGCGGTGTTCGAGGAACTGGTGGTGGCAGTGCAGGCCGACGACTTGCGGGATTTTGCGGTACGACGGGGCGCCGCGGCCCGAGCGGCCGATCAGATCTTCACCCCTCTGGAGGCGGCCATCGGCGCTCGGCTCAGGGCAGAGGGGGTGCCGGATGCCACACTCCAGGCCGCCGTGGATGATGTGCTGCAGAGGACCACGACGGGACCGGGGCAGTTGTGGGGGTTCCAGTGGGACACCGTGGCCGTCGTCATGCGAGAAGAGATCGAGACCCTCCACGACGACCTCAACGGACGACTGGACGCGGCAAGTGTGACCGCCCGCCTGCAGGCAAACCTAATGCGCTCCGATGGTCCGGCACCTGTGTTCTTGCCGGGCTACAACCAGGTCGAGACCGGACCAGCGATACCGTACGCCAAGATCGCTTTCGCAATCTCGCAAGAAGAGGAGCGAGCTTTCTCAACGTACGATTCGCTCGCGGCCCAAATCCGCGCGACGAACGACACCAAGCGCGAGATCACGGAACTGGTACGGCGGGAGGCCCTTGAGCAGTTCCCTGAGATCGAGAACCTCATGACGACGGCGGACGAGCTGGACAAGGCGGTCCGCCCCCTGATCGCCCGATTGTCAACGCTCGTTGCCCAGCTCGGATCCGCGGGGCAGCGGATTGACGCCGAGCCTTCAGAACAGGCCTCGAGGTTGGCAGCGGCGCTTGACACTTTCAGGCAGAAACTACTGACGGATCTGGAACCTGCTGGCGCGTTCATGCGCTTGCGCTCACCGACGGCTGAGATGACCGCCGTCGATGCCATGGACGAGGTTCTGGGAGTGCTCGAGACGCTCACGCAAGACGCGCTGTTCACCTTCATGTCCGAGACTTGGACCGCCCGAAAGGAACAGCTGGAGAACATCTTGGCGAACGCCGCAGCCGCTGCCGCCGAGATCCTCGGTCGCGACGCCGTCGTGCTGATCGACGAGTTCACCAACAGCTTGGACAAGGCCGAGGCCGTCCTCGAAAACGTCCGTGGCCAGACGCTCGTTCTACTGGAACGACTACGTTCGGACGCCGCAATCAACGTGCCGCTGCCCCCGCCGCCGGGTCTCACATCGCGGAGTTTCGCGAGCGGCCTGGGGACCCGGTTCGACCTTCAAACCATCTCCGGGGGAAGAGAACCGAGCCAACGCATCGTCGTCACCTACGAGCTCCTTCGAGGCGAGGACGTACTGCTGGAGTGGGCCGACGAGCTCCTGATTCAATCGTACGGGACCTCGGGAGCCACCCATGCTTCACTCGCGTTCGTTCGACGACAGGACGTCACGACCTACCAACCCGTACCAATCATCACCTGGACGCTCCGCTACAGGGGCTGGCCGGGGAACGATGATCGGGGCGTCCGTGCGAGCCTCCTCAGCCACTTCGGCTTAGGGATCTCCGCGGCAACGCTCGACTTCGTCCAGAAGGAGAGTGTCGAGATCGGCTTGGCCCCAACCCTCGCCCTCTTCGATTTCTTCTTCGTCGGTTACGGGTGGAACCTCCAGGCAAGCGAGGACCGGACCTTCTGGTTCTTCTCGCTCCGTCTCCTGAAGATGCCGGGCGTCTTCGGCCAGTTGCAGTAGGAAGAGCGAAGAGTGCGCGGCGCCGACCGCGACCGGCTATTGTTGAATCTCCACCGTCAACCACTCACAGCGCAGCGGGAGAGCCCATGAAGAGCAAGGTCATGCGATACGAGCGAGCTTCGTGATGGATGTCTTCATATCGTCCGTGATACGAGGTATGGAGCTGCATCGAGACGTAGCCTCCGGTGCGGTTGAGTCTCTCGGGTACACCGTCATCCGGTCTGAGAAGTTCGGAGCATCGAGTGACACGCCCCGTCGGGCATGCCTGGAGGCAGCTCGCACGGCAGATCTGACGCTTGTGCTTCTCGGAGTTCGCTACGGCGAGCCCCAGAGGTCGGGCCTGTCGGCAACCCATGAGGAGTTTCGGGAGGCCCGCGACCATGGTGCTGTAACCGTTTTCGTCCAAGCCGACGTGGAACCGGAGCCGCGACAGGCCGAGTTTCTTCGAGAAGCGCAGGATTGGGATTCTGGTCGGCTTACCGAGACGTTCGCGGACGGTGCCGATCTGAGATCGAAGGTAACGAAAGTGGTTCACGAGCGCGCGCTCCGCGATCAGGACGTTCCATTAGAACCCTCCGAGTTGATCGAACGGGCCCGGTCTTGGCTTCCAAGTGAGCCACATCGGTCCTCCTCTCGGCTCCATTTGATCGTCGCGGGAGCACCGCACCGAGAGGTCGTTCCGCCTTCAAGGCTCGATAATCAGGCCCTCGCTCAGTCCATCATGCAGCGTGCTCTGTTTGGGCCCGAGCCAGTCTTCACCCCAGAGCAAGGCACGCGACCGGTCTTGGGTCATGGGCACCTCCGCCTGGAGCAGGAAACGGCCTCAATCGTGCTAACTGAGGACGGGACCGTTGTCGTAAGCGTCCCCGCCATGCGGAGTGGCCGAGAGAGTTCGTTTCTCCCCACGATCATCGAGGAAGACATGCGAGGTACTCTTGAGGCGGCACTCGGGTTCATCCACTGGCTTCTGGATGACGTGGATCCACTCAGGCGTGTTTCCCACGTCGTTGTGTTGGGAGCAATCGAAGGTGGATCGATGGCCGGATGGCGAACTCGAGCCGAACACGCGGCCAGCCCCAACAGCATGACCATGTCGATGCATCAGCGCGATCTCGTGGTGGTCCCAGAGGAACCGACCGTTCGACCTCGCGCCCAACTGAACGCGAACTTAGACCAGATCGTTGACGATTTGCTGGCACGTTTTCGTCGCGAGTTTGCGTGAGTGAGACCAGCCCACGCTCGCCCCGAGTCTCGACCGAACAGTTCGACTGTGCTCGCCTCCAAGCAAGGGTCAATAGAGTGGGGGCCGCATCCTCAGCGACGGGGTCATGGCCGCCGCCCTCCCGGATCGGCTCCTTACACCGCTGCCACATCATCAACATCCGAGGCAACAGCTACCGCTTACGCCCCCACGCCGATCTGTCCAAGGCCATCCGCTGCGGCACCGCTCGCGACGCCGCTTGGAGCGTCCGCCTGATGATCGCCGCTCGGTGTTACGTCACGCTCCCCCGAAGCGGGACATTTCGATGCCCGTTGACAGCCTCCCGTCTACTCCGGTACCGAAGTCGGCCAGCGTCGCCGGAGCCGAAGACGGTCCGCTAGGTGCTCGGCAAGCGGCCAAGAGCTACCTTAGCTTGTGCACTCGGCGCGGCAGAGGCGCTACTGATGCCGACCGTCGCTTCCGTCTCCCAGCGAAAGGAGGGGAAACCTAACGAATCTGATCAATACCATCGCCGAGTCGTGGCTTGGCAAGGCGGGATGCTAGCGAGTTCGTCTCCGGAGCGCTGCTGCCCTCCGGCTTGGTGGGTTCAGGGCTGCGGGCACCAGCCAAAGCCTCCCTTCCGGACGCCGAGATCCGGGTAGGCCAATCTTGGGACTTCATGTCGAGGTTGATCGATACGGAGGGGACATCACGTTACGGTGACTCGAGGCCAAGGGAAGCCGACGCGGTTGACATGCAATGGCACGTCCCAACCAGCTTGGACGAAGGCGCGCCTGACCGCAGCGCAATCGTGAGGACTGACACGAATTGGCACTCGCGCCACGCGTTGCAATCGTATTCTAGATGGGGGTATGACAATGGCCATGGTCGAACGCTTCACCGTCATCAGTTCTTCCGCAGTGACGCTCGCCGCGCTAGCTGCTCCTCCGATGGTCTCTGCTCAGCCTGTCTGCAACGTTGACGATCTTCCCCGGGAAGCCGTCGGCCAAGGTCGACTCGCGGTTAGGATTGACGGTACGTGGCGGTTTTTCGCTCAGTACGACGACGGGCCCGCACCTGTCCTCGAGGTCGCCGAGTTCCAGACCTTGTGCGTTGCTTGGGAAGCGCCGCCATACGATCGGGCCAGGCGCCAGATCGTCTATGCCAGTACGAAGTATAGGGACGAACAGCCCATGTGGCTCTTCCGAAACAGTGCGGGCGCCGGCCTTCCGGTTGTCGGGAACCTACTCGGCAACTGGCAACGCACACCAGATGCCTCGGGGGTCAAGCCCGATAGCGCCTTCAGGACGTTTCATCATAGGCGCCCTGATGATCCGTTTGTCGTCCCTTGGAAAAGTCTCGCCGAATGGCACAATACGTCGGCTTGGTTTCCTAACGTCCGGAGTTATGACCTAGTGGTCGGTGCAGCGGACGACTTGCGGCTGTTACCCTACGGCTCCGAGCGGCTATTGGTGCTTGCGGCACGACGGCCGCTCACTTCATGGGTGCCGTTCACGACCCGTGTTCCGTCCAGAGGCGACGAGCTCCGCGTTGCGGTTTCCTATACCGGCGACCTCGACAGCGTCGGCCCGTACGTCTATCAGTACGTTTTCCAAGTCAGATAGCTCTGCCCATGCCGAACCACAAAGCCGTTGAGGAAGTACTGAACGCGTTTCTCGGTCTGTTCACTCGACCGTTCGAACAGGATCTCAGAGCTTCCTCGAAGGCCGCCACCACCGCGATCGTGCTCGCCGCGCTCCCAGGCTTCGGGCTCTTGTTCAACGGCCGAACCCGGCCGATGGAGGAGCTTGTGTTCCCCAGCCTCGTGCTCGTCCTCGTCTGGATGCTCTTGACGGCAGTCTTCACCAAGAAGGACAAGGGGCTGACGGTCGCGCGCAATCTCAGCGTCTTGTCCTTTTGGATCGCAGCCACACTAGTGGTCATTTTCTGTGTAGATATCTTTCGTCCCGATCCCTTTGATGGGGCCGTACGGTTCATGCTCGCGGCAGGCGTGCTGTTTGTCCTTGTCCCCGTGCACATGTTGCGCAACTTACCTGTCTGGTTGGCACTGAAGATGACACTGCCCCTCTGGATCAGTACGATGTTCTTGGCTCGGATAGCGCTTTGATTGGGAATTGTATCCCAGGGTTCAACCCTAGCTAGCTTTCGCACACGAAGCCGTCGGCCACTCGGAGACTCGGTGGTCGTTGCGGAGCCCCGAGGCCCTCTGCCCCCTCCGCCGAACGGGCGCTCCGAGCGCTGCTGCGCCCGCGCTGCCGGACCTAGGCACGTCCGGGTGCCGCGTGCGACGAGCTAGTACGTGTCCGTTCGGCAAGCGGCCTGTTGACTCTTCATGCCGTGCGTTCTACAATTGTTACATCGCTTGGTCCATTCGATCATCAACTCTCTATTCTAGGAGCAACACTCATGGGTGACCTTACTGAATTCAAGGATCGTGGTTTCGAGTTCAAGATAGACGGCGAAACGCTTTATGCTCCGCGGGAATCGATGATCGTCGCGGATCTAATAGACCTCGCGCTCACAGCCAAGGTTCTCGATCCGGTTTCTGAGGGCTATACTCTCGACGATGGTCAGGGCAACACGTTTGCTCCCGACGCCGTGGTCGATCTCAACAAAACGAACGTGTTCTTCGCAATCGAAAACGCTCCGGGACCGGCCTCATAGTCTTTGTCCCGCTGACCACCGACCCCGTGAACAAACATTGAAACCATTAGACAATCCACCGCCGCCCAATCTCACCCAACTACGTGACATGCTGGCCGAGATCGATGTCGCGGATTTGGAGATTTGCTCTTGGCTTGATCGTCGGATGTTGCGTGCGCGAGTTGCGATCCGCATTGGAAAATACGCAGGATCCGTACAGTACGTTGGATGGAGCTTCGCAGATGACTCGCAGCCGTTTCCCGAGTATGCTCCTCATTGGTTCCATGTAGCCGGGGATCACGACGATGGAAAAGGCGGCGCTCGTCAGAGTGATCACGATGAGGCTGGTCGGTTATGGGTGGCATGGAGTCGGCCAATCGGCCCATCATGGGTAGAACCGTATCGCACACCTCAGAAGTTGCTGCGCGCGACTGTCACACGTTTTTGGAGTTCTATCCAATGACCAGCTACTCGGTAGCGTGGCGGGCTGAGACGGAGCTGCTTGCACGCGAGCACCTCCTACAGCACTACGAACGTGGCGAGCTGCAAGAGGACATCGCGCTAGCTACATGGTATCCGGCCGACGGCACCAACCGCCGCACAGCGATCATCGATGAGGTTCTCTTGCCAACGGCCGACGAACGCATCCTTCAAGGCAATGTCCAGCTCACGCCCCAGTTTCTGCGGCGCGGACGTGATCGCGCCGTTTCCAAGGGTGCCGGCCTGGCCGTGATGCACAATCATTTTGGCCCTGGCTGGCAGCACATGAGCGCCGATGACGTAATCATGGAGAGCCGCAGTGTTTCAAACCCTGCCCGCGCTACCCAACTACCGGTTGTCGGGCTGACTCTGGGGACCGACGGTACTTGGAGTGCGCGTTTTTGGATTCGTGAAGGATCAACTTACGACTGTCGCTGGTGTAGCACGATTCGCATCATCTCCCCCGACCATCTCTCGCTGCAATTCAATCCCCAGCTCTTCAGGCCAGTCCGATCTGACGATGGCCTTGGTCGGTTCCGTCGATCGATAGAGGCGTGGGGTGCTGACAGTCAGGAGCTTCTTGGGCGATTGACCGTCGGCATCGTCGGCCTTGGTAGCGTCGGGGCTTTAGCTGCGGAGACAATGGGTCGGATGGGTATCCGTGGATTGGTCCTTGTCGATATGGATCGAATCGAACACCACAATCTTGACCGCCTTCTCCATTCGGGGCCGTCAGACGTCGGCCGCTACAAGGTACAACTGTCCGCCGAACATCTTGCACGTATCACTACGAAAGAGTTCCACGACCTCCGCGCCTTACCTTTATCGCTGCGCGATACACGTGCCTATCGAGCCATCGCTGACTGCGACGTCATTCTAGGTTGTGCGGACAAACCTGTTGCCCGCGATCTATTGAATCACCTCGCCGTGTGCCACCTCATCCCCGTGATCGAAGCTGGCGTAGCGCTACGTTCTCGACACGGTGCACTCCATAAGGGCCACGTCGTGTCGCAGATTGTGACACCCGACAGCCGTTGCCTTCGCTGTACACGCCAGTACACGACCGATCTTTTGAGTCTCGAAGTTGAAGGACTCCTGGAGGATCCCGAGTACATACAAGCGCTTCCTTCCCATCAGCGTCCTAACACCGCCAATGTGTTTCCCGCCAGTCTGTCGGCAGCATCAATGCAAGCCGCTTTGTTTACTCGCTTACTTCTCGGTCCTCACTGGTGGCTTCGCGTATACCAACAGCAATATCACCTCAGCGTCGCCTCGCAGCGCACCGCTTCTGCCACCTGCGATCCATACTGCGATGTCCACGCACGTCGCTGTCTCGGAAACCTCGGTGAACCCCAGTGGCTACTTTGGCCACCCGATTCGTCGTGACCACTTCAGCGAACCTCGCGTCCCTCCGCTCCCAAGCACAGAGCATCGCCGAACGTGCCGATGCTTTCCGGAGGTCGTCACGTGAACAGCACGGAGACGCTCCATCTGGTGACCTAAAATCTCTGCGGCTTGCTCACTACACGTCCCTTGAGTCACTCATCTCCATGCTGCAAACTGCCGGTGGAGGATTGCG
>JAPPBK010000018.1 GCA_026705105.1 Chloroflexota bacterium
CATCTCCCCCCGCTTCGCGGGGGGAGAAGGGAACAGAAACCTGCGGAAGTCTCTGCCCTTGCGAAGCGGATGGAACAACTGGCCGAGTTTGGTTAACTCGCCGTTACACGGGTGGCATTTGGTCCGGGGACTCGATAAGCTGGAAACCACAACTGAATATTGGGGCCGAATCCCCGAACGGCGTCACCGTCGGTCGGGGAGCGGGGGACCCACCAACTTGGGGTGAATGCGAATCGTCCGCTCCCAGAGTCGATGAATCGCACGGCGCGCTCCCTTGCGCCGAACCCGTCAGCTAACCCCGTAGGCGTCCGAGGGAGATTGCGCATCGGCTTGCGGTTTGCAAGTGGGTGTGCAGACAAGAACCCGTGCCGAGAGCACGGCTCCGTCGGTTCGCCATTGGCCGCCGAAACGAGAGTCACGCCGGGAGCGACCGCCCGGCGCACTCAGGGGCACGGGTTTCTCGCTCGCCCGTCCCCGCTTCCTGGCCGACCCCCGGACATTGCGTCCGGGGGTTCGGTTTATCTGCGGGGTTGCCGCCTGCGCGGGAACGACGAAACGGGGGGGGTTAGCGGCCGATGAAGTTTGGCGGCCGCTTCTCGAGGAAGGCGCGGGCCGCTTCCTTGTTGTCCTCGCCCGTGAACGAGAGCATCACGTGCGAGCCCTCCTGGTAGAGCGAGTCGCTCAGACTTGATGTGGCGGCGTAGTTGAGCGTCCACTTCATCATCGAGAGCACGGCGGTCGGCCCCTGCGCCAGCTCGCGGCAGAATGCGAGACCTTCCGACATCAGCTCGTCGTGGGGCACGACCTTGTTGACGATGCCCAGCGCCTCAGCCTCGTCGGCGTTGAGCCGGCGGTCGAGCATCAGCAGTTCCCGGGCGCGGGTGTTGCCGACCATGTGGGTCAGGAACCAGGCGACGCCGTAGTCGCCCGAAACGCCGATGTTACGGAACGCGGTGACGAACCGCGCACGGTCCGAAGCGATGCGGAAGTCGGTGGCCAGGCAGAGTCCGAGTCCGCCGCCGGCGGCCGGTCCGTTGACCAGCGACACGGTGGGCGTGCCCATCTCACGCAGCATGCCCGAGGTCTCCATTTGACTGCGGTGGCTGCGGCGGTTGACGACGCCTGGTCCCGGCGGCGGCGCATCGCCGCGCCGGCCCATGTTGTTGATGTCGGCGCCGGCCGAGAAGCCGCGCCCCGCGCCGGTCAATGCGACGCAGCGGATCTCGGGGTCGTCCTCGCATTCAATCAGCGCCTCCGACAGACGCTGGAGCAGGTCGTCGCCGAAGGCGTTCATCCGCTCCGGCCGGTTGAGCGTGATCAGGGCGACACTGTCGTCGCGCTTCTCGAAGATCACGGTGGGTTCGCTGTTGGTCTCAGACATGGTGTTCTCCCTGCACTTGTCACATCTGCATCGCAGCTCATCCAATGCTAAGCCACGACGTACACGATCCCCCCGCGCAGGCGGCAGATCCCTTCTCCCCCCGCGCGAGCGGGGGGAGATGTCACGTAGTGACAGAGGGGGACACGCCCCTCATGCCGCGCACGGTTGCCCCCCTCTGCCTTCGGCATCTCCCCCCGCTCTGCGGCGGACTAACGCTGCCCGCGTACACTGACGCCATGTGCGGACGATTCACGCTGACGACTGACTCGCTGGAGTTCATCGAGGCCGTGCAACGGCTCAATGTCCAGCTGTTCGGCGGCGGCGACTTCCAGCCGCGCTTCAACATCGCGCCGACGCAACTGCATCCGATCATTCTGGCCGACGGCGAATCGTTCGCGGCGCAGCCGGCGCGCTGGGGACTGGTCAACTCCTGGGCCAAGGACGCCAGGCGCGCGGCGCGGCAGATCAATGCGCGCTCCGAGTCGGTGGCCGAATCGCGGGCGTACGCGCGGTCGTTCAAGCGCCGGCGCTGCCTCGTGCCCGCCGACGGCTGGTACGAGTGGAGCGGTCCCAGGGATCAACGGCAGCCGCACTGGATTCATCGCGCCGACCGCGACCCGTTTCTGTTCGCCGGTCTCTACGACATCTGGCATCCCGAGCCCGACCGTCAGGCGATGACCTTCACGATCCTGACCAGGGAAGCGACGGAGGCGCTGGCTAGCATCCACTCGCGGATGCCGGTCGTGTTGCCGCCGGATCGGCAGGAAGCCTGGCTCGATCCGGGCAACCTCGACAAGGAAGCCGTGTTGCCGCTGCTCGATCTGCCGCCCGACGACGCGTTCGTCGGCGAAGCGGTGTCGACTCGGGTCAACTCGGTCAAGAACGACGATCCGACGCTGCTCGAACAGGAGACACAGCAGGCGCTCGGCCTCTGAGCGCCGTGGAGGACGACATGTTCACCGATATCGACGTGTTTCTCAGATTCTTCCGTTCGGTCAATCGACGCGCGGTGCGCGACGTGAACGCGCTGCCGCCGGAGGCCGACGGCTGGACGCCGATCGGTGCAGAGGGCGCCACATTAGTGGGGGAAGGGGCGTGGTCGATCAACAAGCTGATCGGCCACATGTGCGGCTCGCGCCTCTACTTCGCCAGCGCCTATCGGCGCGAGGGTTGGGTTTCTCCGGATCCGCCGGATGTCTCACGGCCCGAACTCTGGGGACCGGCGCTGGACGCCAGCTACGAAGAGTTCAGTCGGCTCGTCGCGGAAGTCGGCAACGAGGGCCTGACCCGTGACATCGAGATGATCGACACGCCCGGCGCGACGCTGACCGGCTGGCGCGTGCTGATGATGATGATGGAGCACGACATCCACCACCGTTCGCAGATCGACACGTACGCCGGCATGAACGGATGGGATCCACCCGACATCTTCTTCCGCTCGGCCGAGACGATCGCGACGAAGCAGGAGGAACAGATTGCGAAGTACCGCTCGTGAGCAATGAGCTGATTCCGCCGACGCTGGCGGAGATTCGCCGCGCGCACGAGATTATCAAGCAGGAAATCGCACTACCGACCCCGCTGATTCACAGTCCAGGCCTGTCCGAGCTCCTCAACGCCCACGTCTCGCTCAAGTTGGAGGCGGCCACCCCGACATCGGCCTTCAAAGTTCGGGGCGGCATCTATCTCGCCTCGTTGCTCGACGATCAGGCCCGTGAGCGCGGGCTGGTGACCGCGTCGACCGGCAATCACGGACAGTCAATTGCCTACGGCGCCGCTCTGGCGAGCGCGTCGGCGACCGTCTTCATGCCTCTGGGTGCGAACCCGGACAAGATCGCGGCGATCGAACGGTTCGGGGGGCGAGTGGAGCTCGTCGGTGAGCGGGTCGACGAGTGCTTCCTTGCCGCGGCGGAGTACGCCCATGAGCGGGGCGCGCTCTACGTGGAACCGGTCAATCAGCCCACCCTGATCGCCGGCGTCGCCACCGCGGCGCTGGAGGTTCTGGAGACGCAACAGCCCGACACGGACCTTGTGGTTGTTCCGCTTGGCGGCGGCACGGGAGCGTCCGGTTGGGTTACGGTGCGCGACGGTCTCGGTCATCCAGCCGAGGTCTGGGCTGCGCAGTCGTCGCTGTCACCGGCGGTGCACGATGCCTGGCGGTCGGGCGAGATGGAGCCGCGGCCCAATCGCACGCTTGCGGAGGGCATAGCCACCGGCGTGGTGTTTGATCTCCCGCTTGGCATCCTGCGGGCCTCGCTGAACGACCTCATCCTGGTCAACGACGCGCAAATCGTCGACGCCATTCGTCTGCTCTGGGACCTGCAGCACGTGATGGCGGAGCCTGCCGGCGCGGTGGGCGTCGCTGCGGCCGAGCAGGAGCGTGCGCGGCTCGCGGGCAAGCGAGTCGTGATCGTCGTCAGCGGCGCCAACGCGACGCGACAGCAGTTGCTGGAGTGGTTGCAGGACTAACCGGCGACATCGTCGATCTGGCCTGCGAGCACGAAGTCGAAGTCGGTGACCCCGCCGGCGTCGTGCGTGTTGAGCGCGATCTCGACGGTGTTGTAGACGTTGGACCAGTTGGGATGGTGGTCGAGTTTTTCGGCCAGTAGTGCGACCGATGACATGAAACCGAACGCGGCGACGAAGTTGTCGAATCCGAAGCTGCGGGTCAGCGAGCCGTCCTTGTAGGACCACCCGGCGATCTCGGACAGTCGGCCGCTAATCTCTGAGTCACTCAGCTTGCGTCGATCGGGCATGCGATCCTCCGTTCGGCTCTGTGCGGTGCCGCGAGTATAGGAATCCGATGGCGACCCTCGACGAAGTACGCCCGCAGCTCGATTCGGCGCGGCACGGATATCTCTCGACGGCGTCGGCCGATGCCGAGCCGCATCTGCAGCCGGTTGTCTTCCAGGTCGTCGGCGAGGCCGTCTACATCGCAATCGACGAGAAGCCGAAGACGACGCTGCGCTTGCGCCGGTTGACGAACATCGAGGAGAATCCCCGGTTCGCGCTATTGGTCGACCGATATGACGACGATTGGAGCCGCCTCTGGTGGATCCTGCTGCGCGGCCCCGCGGACGTGCTTTGGCCGTCGGAGTGGGACGCGAACGAGTCGGCGGCGGCCGTTGCGGCGCTGCGGGCCAAGTATCCGCAGTACGAGTCGATGGGCATGGAGGAGCGACCCCTGTTGCGGCTGCGTCCGGATCGAGTCACGCGCTGGTCGGCGTCGGGAGACTACAGCTGAGACCAGTCATTGCCGCGCATGAGGTCGTAGCGGAGATCGGGGCCGGTCCAGCCGCCGTCGACGACGAGCTGCTGGCCCGTGATGTACGACGAGGCGTCGGAGGCGAGAAAGAGAGCGGCATTGGCGATGTCTATCGCCTCGCCCGAGCGTCCGACCGGGTGCAAACCGGCCCAGTCCCTGCGCGTCGCTTCGACCTGCTCTTCCGACAGCCAGCCCTGTCCGGTTGCGATGCCGCCGGGACAGATGCAGTTGACGCGAATGCCTCGCGACGCCCACTCGCCGGCGGCGGCGCGGACCATGGCGATGACCGCGCCCTTGGATGCGCAGTAGGCGGCCATGCCCGCGAGGCCCGTCAGTCCGGCCACCGACGCGGTGGCGATGATCGAGCCGCCTCCGGCGCGTTCCAGGTGGGGAATGCCGTACTTCATGCCCAGCCAGACGCCACGGATGTTGACCTCGTAGACGAGGTCGAAGGTTTTCTCCGGACAATCGCGGACATTGCCCTCGGGCGGCCCGGTACCGGCGTTGTTGTAGATCACGTCGACGCGGCCCCAGGCGTCGGAGGCGGCGGCGAACATGGCCTGGACGTCTTCGCCATGGCGCACGTCGGTCTGGATGAAGCGGGCGGTGTCGCCGATCTCCGACGCCACCCATGGACCGCGTGAACCGTCGCGGTCGGCGATCAGCACCCGCGCGCCCTCTTCGGCGAATCGCCGCGCCGTGGCTTCGCCGATGCCCGATGCGCCGCCGGTGATCACGGCGACCTTGCCGTCGAGCCGGCCGCTGGATGATGTGGTCATGCTCATCCTCCAAAGGCATTCGGGCTGAAGTTGAACCAGCGCTCCGATATCGAGGTCCAGCCGCCGTCCACGACGAGCGCCTGGCCGGTCATGAAGCTCGACTCGTCGGACGCGAGGTAGAGCGCGGCTTCGGCGATGTCGATGCCCTCACCCGAGCGACCGAGCGGAGTGGTGGCAGCCGAAGCGGCGCGCCAGGCGGCTGCGCGCGCGGGATCGGGCGGCCCCATCGAGTCGTCGCCGATGCGGGTTGTGACGGGACCCGGACAGATGCAGTTGATGCGGATGCCCCTGGCTGCCCACTCGCCGGCGGCGGCACGGGTCAGGGCGATCACGCCGCCTTTCGATCCGCAGTAACCGACGATGCCCGTCAGTCCCGTGATGCCGGCCACGGACGCGGTCGAGATAATCGACCCGCCGCCGGCGCGCTCGAGGTGCGGGATGCCGTACTTCATCCCCAGCCAGACGCCGCGCAGGTTGACGGCCATGATCTCGTCGAAGACCTCCTCGGGACAGTCGCGCGCGTTGCCTTCGGGCCCGCCGATGCCGGCGTTGTTGTAGATGATGTCGACGCCGCCAAAGCGCTCGGCGGCGGCCTGGTACATGGCCTGGACATCCTCACCGCTGGTCACGTCCGCGGTGAACGCGGCGGCAGCGTCGCCGATTTCGTCCGATGCTTCCTCCGCGCGCTGTGTCCAGCGGTCGACGATCAGAACCTGCGCGCCTTCCTCCGCGAAGCGGGCGGCGGTTGCGCGGCCCATTCCCGAGCCCGCGCCGGTGATCACGGCAGTCTTGCCGGAAAGTCGGTCTCCCATATCAGAACTCCCGACCCGTGAGCTCGAGGTAGCGTTGGTCAACGGCTGTCCAGCCGCCATCGACGACCATCGCCTGTCCAGTGACCAGCGTCGACTCGTCGGAGGCGAGGTAGAGCGCCATGTTGGCGATGTCGCGGCCTTCGCCGCCGCGTCCGACGGGATGAGCGCGGGCGCCGCCCTCGCGGCGACGCTCCAGGTTGGCGGGATCCTGCGCGCCGCCCGAGTCATCGCCGATCCGTGTGGCGATCGCGCCGGGGCAGATGCAGTTGACGCGGATGCCCTTGGACGCCCACTCTCCGGCGGCCGCGCGGGTCAGCGCGATCACGCCGCCCTTTGACGCGCAGTACGCGCCTATGCCCGAGAGTCCCGTAATCCCCGCGATCGAGGCGGTCGAGATGATCGATCCGCCGCCGGCGCGCTCAAGATGCGGGATGCCGTACTTCATCCCCAGCCAGACGCCGCGCAGGTTGATCGCGATGACCTCGTCGAAGACGGACTCGGGGCAGTCGCGGACGTTGTCTTCACGCACGCCGATGCCGGCGTTGTTGTAGATGATGTTGACGCTGCCGAAGGCATCCACCGCGGCGGCGTACATCGCCTGCACGTCCTCGCCCTGGGAGACGTCGCCGGTGAAGGCGACCGCCGCCTCGCCGATGCCGGCGGCGGCGTCCTCCGCGCGCTCCGCCCATCGGTCCATGACGAGCACGCGCGCACCTTCCTCGGCGAACAGCTCCGCGGTGGCGCGCCCCATGCCAGAGCCCGCGCCGGTAATCACGGCTACTTTGCCGTCAAGTCGTCCAGCCATGCGAAACACTCCCCTCGCTGTCGTCCAGCATTCGCGCGGCGAGGCTCACGCACCGCCCGCCTCCGCGTGCGCAGTCTAGAAGCGCCAGTGGAGCGCGAGAGTGAGACGATTCGTGTAGCCGGCAATGAGTTCGTGCTGGCCGGGTTCACGATGCTGCTACGGGCTAACGGGACTAAGTCAGCGCGTCGGCGATGGCCAGCTGGGCGATGCGCTCGTCGTCGTAGCCGAGGATGTCACGCAGGACGAGGTCGTTGTCGCGGCCGATCGACGGCGCGACCGAGCGGTAGCCGGGCGGCGTCTCCGACATCTGCCCCTTTGCGGCCTCGAACGCGGTCTCGCCGTGGACCGGGTGCTCCATGCGCACGAAGTGGCCACGATGCAGCATTTGCGGATCGTCGGCCGACGCGCCGCTGTTCGAGACCGCGTGCGCCGGCACACCGAAGGCCTGCAGCATGTACTCAACCTCGAGCGCGCCGCGGTCGGCGGTCCAGCGACCGACGATTTCGTTCAGCTCGCTTTCGTTGGCCTTGCGTGCGCTGAGATCGGCAAAGCGATCGTCGCCGCTGAACTCGCCCAAGCCCATGGCAGAACAGAGGTTGGCCCAGTCGGCGTCGTTGCGGACTGCGATGGCGACCCAGTCGTCGTCGCCGGCGGCGCGGTAACAGCCGTGCGGGGCCATGTCGGGATCGTCGTTGCCAACTTGCTGCGGCACGCGGCCGTTGATCGTGTAGTCGAGCAGTGCCGCGCTCATGAAGTGCAGTGAGGATTCGGCCTGAGCCTGGTCGATGTAGAGGCCCTCGCCCGTGCGGTCGCGGTGATCGAGGGCTGCCATGATCGTAGGCAGCGAGAAGCGGGGCGAGAGATAGTCGGTGTAGGCAGAGTACGGGCCGATCGGCGCTTCGCCCGGGTTGCCGGCAAGCGCGATGTAGCCGCCGATCGCCGAACCCATGGTGCCGAAGCCCGCGACGCGCGAGAGCGGTCCGGCCTGTCCGAACAGGCAAGTGGAGAGCATGATCAGGTCGGGCTTGATTTCCCGCAGCGACTCATAGTCCATGCCCCAGGCCCGCATGGCGCGGGGTGAGAACGACTCGGTCAACACGTCGCACCACCGGATCAGGTCGAACACGACCTCCCGGGCCTCGGCGGTAGCGAGGTTGAGCGACAGGCCGAGCTTGTTGATGTTCATGTTGCCGAACAGCCCGGAGTGATCGGGTCCCTGTTCGTTGTTGTGAAACGGTCCGATGCCCCGCGCGGTTTCGATCCGATTGGCGGACTCGACTCGGATCACGGTGGCGCCGAAGTCGGCCATGGCGCGCGTTGCAGTGGGACCGGCCACGACCCACATCAGGTCGAGCACCTTGACGCCGGCGAGTGCGCCCTCGTTCGGGACGCCCGGGGTGCTGGGCAGCACCGAAGTCTCTGCGGTTGTCATCAGATCACCCCCCGTTCCTGCAAGTGAGCCAGATCTTCGGCGTCGAGACCGAGTTCGGCGTAGACCTCGGCGTTGTGCTCGCCAAGGCTCGGCGCTCGACGGCGGTACTCGAGCTGATTGGCCGAGAGCTGGACGAACGGTCCCGGAAAGCGCACCGGCTCAGGCCAGGCCGGCATGTCGTGCTCGCGCCAGAAGTCGCGGGCCTCGAATTGCTCCGAGTTGGCAACTTCGTCAACGGTGGTCACCGGGACGATCAGCAGCGACCGCGCCTGGGCCTCGGCGAACAGTTCGTCACGTGAGCGCTTGCGGAGAAACTCGCCGACAACTCCCATCAGCCTGTCCCATTCGGACAGCGGCCGCTGGCCGGAGATGAACTCCGCGCCGAGGCCAATCCAGTCGAGATCGCGGTCCTCGATGGCGCACTCGCCCTCGTCGTACATCCACTCGAACAGTCGGCGGGAGAACGGGCCGATCCCGGATCCAAACAAGAAGGTGAGCGAGATGAAGCCGTCGGCAGCCTCCCAGATCAGCTTGCCGGTGAACGGACCGACGGCCATGCCGCCGGCGACGCGCGCGGTCTCGGCGGCGCCGATCGACGCCGCCAGGTTGGCCGACATCGAAGCAGCGGCGACGGACTGTTGTGCGGAGATATCGACATGCTGGCCGCGGCCGATCGATCGGCGCGCGGAGAGGGCGCTAAATGCTGCGCTCGCGGCCTCGCCCGAG
>JAPPBK010000341.1 GCA_026705105.1 Chloroflexota bacterium
CGGTCAGCCACTCGCCCGTGTCGGCGTCGCGGATGCCGTAGTAGAGGGTCGTCAGCCCGGCCGAGAAGATCGGACGGGCACGGAACTCGCCGTGCTTCTTGCGTTCGATCCAGTCCTCGTCCTCATTGACCCACTCGAGCTGCACGCCCGAGGGCGGCGTCTGCGCTCCGGCGGCCTGCCAGGCGAGCGTCACGATCAGCGCCGCCGCCAACAGCGCACAGACCGCGCCGATCAACCGCCAGTGCTTCGGTCTTCCCTCACCAAGTCGAGCTCGCATCGTGTATCTCCGCTCCACACGTGTTCGTGGGTCGTGCACGTGAGTTTGCGGCGGCAGGAGATGCGATGTAATGGCCCATAAGGGGTGACGCGCGTGTCACTGTCCCGGAGGACACACGCCAACCGAAGCGGCCGAGTCGGCCTCAAAGGGAATCTGAGACTGCGTGTCGGTCCGCGGTTCGGCGAATCCAGCCGCAGGCTGGGGGGAGCCGACTAGCGGCTTGAGAAGGCGCTGTGGCGTTGCCAGCCCGACCCAGAGAGCCAGACCGCACCCAGCGGCCCGGCGCTTTCGATTCGTTCCCTATCGGAGACGAACAAGGGGATCTGCACCCGGTTGCGTTCCATCTCGTCGCGGGCCACCGCCATGAACCGGCTCGCCAGCAGGTCCTCCTCGAGCACGACCAGCAATCGTGGCACGGCTCCGTGATCGTCGAGCGGGCGGCGCCCTTCGAAGTAGCGCAGGTAAGGGGCGAGGCGCGCGGCCATCGTCTTGGGGCGGATGGCGCGTCGTTCCCATTCGAGGAAGAACGGGAGGTAGCGATCAGGCCCGCGCAGCAGGCCGAAGGCATCGGGCTGGATCGAGTGCAGGTGGCCGCGATGGCGGAAGTAACGGGAGGCCCGCTGGGGCGGGTCGAGTTGCGCAACATCCCAGTCCATCGAGCGAGCCTGCCTGACCAGCCGCGCTGCGAACCCGTGCACCGCCTCGGTGTGGTCCAGGTGCCGGAGCAGTTGCCGCGTGCGGGCGCCCGAGACGTTGCGCCACTCGAGCGGCGCGTCTTCATCGAGCAGCGACGAACTCCAGCGCCTGCGGGCGTCCGCGGGCGAGGATCGGTCCCGGTGGGCGAGCCAGCTGAGGCCGCGGTCCGTCAGCGCCAACCGGCGGCGGCCGCCCGACCGCGGCGCGATGACCATCTCGCGCCGCTGGAGATCCGCGGTGAGCGCGGACACCCGACGCCGGGAGACACCGAGCATGTGCGTCAAGTCATCGGGCGCCAGCCACGGCCAGTCGGCCAGCAGATCCACTGTGCGCTTCTCCGCTGGCTTGAGCCGGGACGACAGCCTCCAGTCGGCGTCGTCGGCCTCCTCTAGGGGCGACCGCGGTGGCGAGCGTCGCCGACGCGTCGGTTCGCGGCCCCACGAGCCGCGCCCGCTCAGCAGACCCAGGGCGGTCGCCAGACTCATCGCGGATGCGCCCGAGGGCGCGCGCCAGATTCGGGACTCGGTTGACGCTGTGGCGGCGTGGCTCTCCAGCGCCAAGAAGCAGACGGACGGCTGCGAGGCGGCCAGCCGGCGGGCGTGGCGCAGGCGAACCTCGTCCGGCATCACGAGCAGGGCGGCCGAGAACCCGGGACCATCACGCAGCCGACCGATGCGGCGGGCGAACGCCGTCCGGTCGGCAGTGCGGCCGCAGCGGACGATCGCCAGGGTGCGGCCGTCCGGCAGCGCGATCGCCGCATCCGCCGGCGCGGAGCGGTACCAGCGAAAGCGGATCGGAAACCACTCTTCGCAGAGCGCCGCGGTCAGCCGGTAGATCACCGCGACCCCGTCCAGCCGGCGCATCAAGAGCCGCAGCCACTCCTCCGAGGCAGGGTGCTCCCGCAGCAGCGCCGGTGTCGTCGTCCCGCTCAGTTCGGCCAGCCGATCGAGGCCGCTCGCCGTGAGCCTGAACCGCTGCGTCGGAGCGATCTGCTCGGTGGCGTGCGGCAGGCTGGCGACCAGACGCTCCCCCGCCAGGGAGTCAATCCCCTTGTAGACGGCGCTCGCGGACCGTCCCGCGACGGCCGCCAGCTCGACCCGGTCGAGCAGCGGCATCGCCGCGAGCTGCTCCAACAGGTCGCACTCAACAGTGTTCAAGACGATCTCTCGCGGTCTTGGCGAAACGGGCGTCGGTGCCGAGCATACCCAGAATGTCCGTGCAATAATCACCCAGGAAGAAGCTGACTGTCCAGAAGTTGTCCAGGATTCGGGGTGCTACCCGTGTACAGGAGATTGGAGTTCTGGACAGCTGACCGACGAGGGATGGTCTTCAGTGTTTTGCGGGGCGGACGCGGTTGGAGGGCCGGCTGCCGGCAAGCAGTTTCTGCGCGGGCTGGTTCCGCCGTGCTTGGACAGTTCTCGGTAGGGATGAGGCAGCGATGAACGGCGAGGTCGACGGGCCCGAGGTGACGGAGGGCGAGTCCCAGGAGGGGGAGGGGCGGATGTGGGGCCTCCTACAGGACCTCCTGGAGGCGCACGGGCGGGAGGGGACGGCGGCGTTGCTGGGGGTCAGTGAGCGGACACTGAGGCGGGCGGAGTCGAACCGGCATGTCACTCCGCAGCTGCAGAAGGAGCTGGAACGGTACGTCGAGGGCAGCCTGGGCGACGGCCCCGCTTCCCAGTCCCAGGCTCGTGAGTTGGCACTGGAGCTGGCCAGTCTCAAGACTCGCGTCGACGGGCTGGAGCGGGGCACGCGGGAGGCTGTGAACGGGCTGCGCAAGGAAGTCACGGAGTTGGCAGCGGAGAACGAGAGGCTGCGCAAGCGGGTGGACGAGCTTGAACAGCACAGTGAAGGTGGGGTGGGGCGGAAGCCGGCGGGGGCGGATGGGGACAACCCCGGCCCGTCAGCAACCACCCCATTCGCGCTGGACCGCAGGTTTCCAGAGCTGGTCACGGCGGATGCGGCGGACGGGGAGGAGGCGGTCTACGGGGCGGCGACAGCCCTGGCGGGCGAGTGGCGCGCCCAGCGACGTGCGTACCTCGATGCGGCTGACGACTGGACCCGACTCACGGCGGAACTGCGAATGACGGAGCTGGAGGTCGAGCTGATTGATGTGCACGAGCTGACCCTGCCGCCCTCCGATGTCCCCTGGGACGGGATCCGGCGGCACAGCGAACTGCGGCGTCGGCAGCGCACGCTGGAACGGCTCCGGCGCGAGCGGCGACGGGCGCGGGTCAAGCGTTGGCTGCTTCGGCTGGCGACGCTGGGGTGGCAGGGGCGCTAGCTGGCTGCCTGCGTAACTAGCGGGTCAACCGAGGAACCTCTCAGTCACACCAGAGCAAGTGATCGGCGGCCGACGCTGCCCGAGGCGTTGTCAGGCGGCGGTGGGCGGCGTATCACTGGAGGTGGTTTCAGGCTTTGTCCAGCATTTCCCGCCCAGAAACGCTGGAGGGTCCGTCCCCGGCCCGAATCCGACCAGTGCGATTGAGCTTTGCTCTCCTCGCGGTCGGACTCACAGAGGGACAAGCGCTCCCCGCAGCGCGAACTGGTTGCTCAGCGATAGAGCCTCGCTCTCCTGAGACTCCGTTCAGAACGCGGAACCGACACGGGCGGTAGGTGCAGAAGGCCTTCCGACCACGGTTTGGACAACTGACCGGACTGCTGAGCGCGCTGATGGCTCGCAGTTCGGTCGCTTCGTGTCCAGCCCCCCTCTCTCCGCACCGCCGATACCTGCCGCCTTGAGCATCCACACATCGACGACGGCAGGCCACGGAGTGCGCTTATCACCCAGCCTCAACCGTCAACCGCGTAGACCTGCGCCCCGGATGCCGGCGCAGGTCGCCAGTCACCCACGTCAATCACCATCCAGCGAAGACAGGAACACGAAAGGAGTTCTCGATGGAACGCGTCAACCCGCAGGCGCGAGCAAGTCACAGCGCTTCGAGGAGCCGCTACGTCGGTCCATCCGCCGCCCGGATCGCCGAACTGATCGCGCCCCTACAGCGGGTGCGATTCGAGCGCGGCTGGTTCTGGACCGGCGCGATCTGCCACGCAACGGAACCGGAGGGGAACCAGCTGAGCTTCCGCCAGCGGCCCGACGGCGACGGGATCGATGTCCGCTGCAAGTCGGCGGGCTGCTCACGGGAGCGAGTCATTCGCTCGCTGGAGCAACTCACCGGGGAGTCGATCTGGTCGGCCTACACCACCGAGCCGCGGGTGTCGCCGTCGACCTATGCGTCTGCGAAAGCACCAGCTGACGAGACAGGTGGGGCCGGCAACGCACACCGGACGGGCGGCCGCACATGGCGGCTTGCCCTGGCGCCGGCTCTCGGCTTCCTGCTGGTCGCGCCGCTCATCCTCGGCGCCGAGTTCGAGCTCGCCGCGCTCAGCGCCCTCGGTTACGGCTGGATCGGTTGGCTCGGGCATCGAGCGCTGGTCACGCATCGCCGCGCCGTTGCGGCGGCCGCGAGGACACGCCGACCACGCTGAGCCATTCCCACCTCGTCAAATCCAGCTCAGGGGCCGTCTCTGCGGAGGCGGCCCTTCCTCGTTGCCCGCAGCATCGAGAAGCAACCCGCAGTCCCACGTCCGCACGGAATCTCGGAAAGGAGACACCCATGACTGCAACAACCACTACCACCACCGCCACGATCGGCCCGGCTCCCCGGCCGACGCTGGAGGAGTTGGTCGACCGGATCATCGACGCCATCTTCGGCCTGGACGAGACGGTCCAGCCGCATACATCTCCGGCGCAGGGCATTCACGAGGCGCGCCGCTTGAGACAGTCGGGCGACCTCGACGGGGCGCTCACCGTGTTCGCCGAACTGGACCTGAATGGGGCGAGCGAGGGGGAGCGGCGCTGGGCCTACGCCGAGTTCCTCGACCTGGCGAGCAGGAGATGCGCCGGCGCTGACGCCTCGCTCTACCGCCCGGCGAGCGGACGGGCCGCCGTCTTGACCGGTTGCGCCGATGGCAACGACCGGACACTCGAAGTCCGTGCCGTCCTGGGGATGCGCTGGCGGCCGGGCAAGGTCGTCTCGAGGCGCAGCCTCAGGGGACTGAGACCGCTGGCCGAGGACGGTGCGCCGTGAGCGCCGCGTCCGCCAGGGTCGACATCCCCGCGCTGAAGGCGCGTCACACGCTGGGCGACGTGGTCGAGGCGTTCGGCGTCAAACTGCGCGGTCGGGGCCGCGTGCGCCAGGGCGTCTGCCCCTTCCACGAGGAGACAGAGGGAAGCTTCACGGTCTACGCCAACACGCAGAAGTTCTACTGCTTCGGCTGCGGCCTCGGCGGCGACGTGTTGGATTTCATCCAGCGCACCGACGGCGTCGACTTGCCCGAGGCGATCCGCCGACTGGAAGCGTCGCCGGTGAGCGCGACGGTGATGGTCACTCCGGCTAGTTCTGCAAGCGCGACCACCCCGGCGCCGGTCCGAGATCCGGCTCTGCTGTCCGCAGCGATGCGCTGCTACCAGCGCCAGCTCGGGCTCAGCAACGATGCTCAGGCGTATCTGACCTCGCGCGGCATCGACGCTGAAGCGGCGCAACGCCTGAGCCTGGGCTACGCCAGCGGCCGGGGTCTCCGGGAGTGGCTCACGCAGTCCGGCTTCGACGACCCGCGGATCCTCGCGAGCGGTCTTGTGCGCGACGGTCGGGAGCGCTTCCGCGGGATGATCGTCGTGCCCGAACTGGTCGAGGGACGCGTTCACTGGATCGCCGGTCGCGCCGTCTGGCCTGAAGTCAGGCCGAGATTCCAGGCGCTGCCCGGTTCCAAGCCCGTGCTCGGACTCTCGCGGCTGCCTGCCTCCGCGCCCTGGATCGTGGTCGCCGAGGGCCTGTTCGACTGGCTCGTGCTGGCGGCCTGGTGTTTCCCGGCCGTCGCCGCGCTCGGGACGCAGGGGCTGGACAGGCTGGCTTCCTCACTACAGGGACAGCCGCGAGTCTTCCTCGCCTTCGACGCCGACCAGGCCGGCTCGGGCGCCGCTGCCCAGCTCAGCGCGCTGCTCGGTGCGCACCGCGTCCGCGTTGTGACGCTGCCCGCGGGGGTCGGCGATGTCGCCGAACTCGGCGCGCACCTGAACGGGAGCTCGATCTTCCTCGACTTGTTGCGCCGTGCAGCCCTGACTGCTCGATAGCAACGCGTCCACTGCGGAACTTGCTCCGCTCACCCTTCAACCAACCACTCACTGAACGGAGGGTCAACCTATGGCCCCTGCCCGACCGTGCCTCCGCACGGCCAAACGGTCGTCAGAATCGGCGGCCGCAACCACCCGAACCCACCACCTGAACAGGAGCAGGAAATGAACCACAACGGCACCGGGACCGCCACGGCGGTCCGGCGCAGTCCGAACGGCCGCGCCTCGACCGAATCCTCGAACGGCAACGGCTCGCGAACGCAGCGCAACCCGCAGGCGAGCATAGACCGCAACCCCACGCCTCCTGCCCCGGAGGCGCTGCACTGGGACGCGCTCGCCCCCCGCGTCACCGAGGCGCTGTCGCAGCCGCTCGACCCGCAGCTGATCTCGCAGCGCAAGGGACGCGGCGGCAGGATGTTCGACTACATCGAGGGCCATACGGCGATCGACCAGGCCAACCGCATCTTCGGATTCGGGGGTTGGGGGTTTGAGCTGGTCGGCGACGTGACCCTGCGGCAGATTGAGCAGACCGACTCGCGCACCGGCGAGGTGACGAGCACGGCCGCCTACTCGGCGGTCGTCCGGGTCACGGTCCCGGGCGCGCCGTCGCGTACGGACGTCGGTTTCCAGCCGGTTACGGACGAGTCGCCGGAGGGCCACGAGACGGCCTTCAAGGGCGCCGTCACCGATGCGCTCAAGCGCGCCCTGCGCAGCTTCGGTGACCGCTTCGGCAACGGCCTCTACGGCGATCCGCCGACGGGCGCCCGCCCGAACCGGGACACCCAGCCCGCGCCGCGCCAACAGCTACCGGAGCCACGGCGACAGAGCCAACCCCATCGCCGCGTCGTACAACCAGTCTCCGATGCCGGGCGGGGCGACTACCTCGACGCCCGAAACCTGCGGGCCCAGCTGATCGAGCTGAGCCTCGAACAGGGCTTCACCGAGGAGCAGGTCCGCTCGGCCGTCCAGACCAAGACCAGAAGGGCGCTGGACGACCTTGGTCCTGACGACCTCAACCCGCTGATCGCCTCGGCCGCCGAGAAGCTCGAGCGAATGCAGGGAACGGCGGCCGGCTAGCCCGCCGCGCCGCCCCCGCTTCCCCTCTAGAGGACCCCTGAAAGGAGTCGACATGACCACAATCCCATCGGCGTCCTCGGACGCTTTCAGCCGACCCGCCGCCCGCTTCACCGCGGGCGGTCTCGACATCCGCGCGTCGGCCCTCGGGCAGTGCCGCCGCGCGCTCTGGTACACGGCGACCGAGCAGCCCGTCACCAACCCGCCCGAGCCCGAATCGCTGACCCTGCTGGAGGCGGGCAACGCGCTCGAACCGGTCGTCGTCCGCGCCATGCGCCGCGCCGGTTGGCGCGTCTCGCCCTCAGACCGCGACGAACCCGTGTCCGTCACGGTCGAGGCGGCGCCGGGACTGACCGTGACCGGTCATCCCGACGCCACTGGCTGCCCGCCTCCTGCGGGCGGAGCAGCGGCCGCCGTCGAACAGTTCCTGTTCGGCGACAACGCCCAGCCCGACGAGACCGAGGACCTCGTGATCGAGGTCAAGACGCGCGGTCCGGAGGCCTTCAAGCGCTGGCGGACGCTGGGCGCCGAGCGCAGCCACCCCGAGTCGGTCGCCCAGGCGGCCTGCTACTCGCTCGGTCTCTACGGCGAGTGCCGCGACGTGGTGATCGCCACGCTCGACACCGGCTCGCGCCTGTGGGACCACGAGGTGATTCCCGCTGAGCGGGCCGAGCGCGCCTGGCGCAACGCCTCGGGGCGCCTGGAGGCGCTGGCAGAACACCATGCCCTGCACGGACCCGACCCCCAGGCGCTGCCCGAACGCGACTTCACCGCTGCGGACTGGCAGTGCCAGCGCTGCCCCTACCTCAACCTCTGCCAGCCCGGCGGGGCGGGAGAGGCCGAGGATGGCGCCGAGCCGGCCAAGCCGGTCTCGGACGAGCAGGCCCGAGCGGCGCTGCACGAGTACGAACAGGCCCAGGGCCGGATCAAGTCGCTCGAGGCCGACAAGCGCGGCGCGCTCAAGACCCTCCAGCACTGGCTCCAACGGAAAGGAGAGTCCAAGGCCAGGCTGGAGGGTTCGGCCAAGACCCGCACGGTCGGGATGGTCCAGAGCCGCCGCTACTCGGTCGATCACCAGCGGCTCAACGCGCTGCTCGCGCCCGAACAGCGGGCTGAGATCGTGACCGAGCAGGTCTCCGAGTACCTGCGGGTCAGCTGACCCGCCAACCCACGGAATCGACGTCCGCTCAATCGGGCGCCACACAGCCCCGCGCTCCCAAAGAGGGACGCGGGGCTGCTTCGTCTAACCGGCGCGGCCTGTTCGCGCCGACACACGCTCTTTGGAAAGGAGCACCACCCATGTCACGCACGATCAACCGAGTCGAACTGCTGGGCCGGGTCGGGAACGATCCCGAGCTGCGCCGCACCCAGAACGGCACGTCGGTCGCCCAGCTCAGGCTGGCCACCGACCGCCGCCAGAACGGCGCCGGCGAGACCCAGACCGACTGGCACACCGTCGTCTGCTGGGCCAACCAGGCCGAGGCCGTCGCCGAGTACGTCCGCACGGGCGAGCGCGTCTACGTCTCGGGCCGGCTGCAGCAGCAGAGCTGGGAGACCGACGCGGGCGAGCGCCGCAGCCGGACCGAAGTCCACGCCTCCGAGGTGATCTTCCTCGGCTCGGGCAACGGACAGGGCAACGGCCGCAACGCCTCGGGCGACGGCGACCAGCCCTTCTAACCCTTCACGGATCCACGACGCCTCACATCGAGGCGCGCTACTGGGCCGGTCTCCACTTCTCGGAGGCCGGCCCCGCTTCGTTTCCCGGGCGCGGGAGTTCCGCGCCGACACACGCTCTTCGAAAGGAGCACCGCCAATGTCACGCACGATCAACCGAGTCGAACTCTTGGGCCGGGTCGGCAACGACCCGGAGCTGCGCCGCACCCAGGGCGGCACCGCCGTCATCCAGCTGCGGCTGGCGACCGACCGCCGCCAGAACGGCGACGGCGAGAGCCAGACCGACTGGCACACGGTCGTCTGCTGGGCCAAGCAGGCCGAGG
>JAPPBK010000334.1 GCA_026705105.1 Chloroflexota bacterium
CTTCGGATCGACCTGGATGGACGACATGGCCGACTTCCGCCAGGTTTCAGCCGAGTTGATCGGCGCCCGCAGCGCCGACGAGATCGCGTTCGTGCCCAACACCGCGACCGGCGTATCCGTCTCCGCCGGAGCGTTGAATCTCCAGAACGGTGACCGCATCCTGGTCACCGACGCCGAGTATCCGTCCAACCGCCACTTCTACAACGCGCTCCAGCAGCGGGGCGTCGAGCTCGACATCGTGCGCCAGCAGGACGACGGTCGGATTCCGACCGAGGACGTTCTTTCCGCTGTGAGTGATCGGACGAAGCTGGTTGGTATCTCCCATGTTCAATGGGGCAGCGGATTCCGCTCCAACCTACGGCCGATCGCCGACGCCGTTCACGCCGTCGGCGGCCTGCTGTCTGTCGATGCGATTCAGTCTGCCGGGGCGCTGCCGGTCAACGTGGTTAAGGACGACGTGGACATCCTCGCCGCCGGCGGCCATAAGTGGATGCTGGGACCGACCGGATCTGGGATGCTCTATGTCCGCGAGGAATTGATCGGCGATCTGATTCCGCCGGTACTCGGCGCCAACAGCATGGACGGCGGCCTTGACTCCGGCAACGAAGAACTCATCCTCTCGCCCACCGCGTCGCGATTCGAGCCGGGCGCCACGCCCACCGCAACCATGCTGGGCATGAGAGCCGCCATCCGGCATCTGCTCAATGTCGGCATCGACAACGTCTGGGCGCAGCTCGAGTCGGTGACCGCGTACCTCTGCGACGCTTTGACAGACGCCGGTTGCCGCGTCTTCTCGCCCCGCGGCGAATCCGAACGCAGCGGCATCGTGATCTTCGATCCACCCGAGGAGCTGGCCGCCCGCGAGACCGTCGACGAGACCTGGGAACGACTACAGGACGCCGGCATCGTCACTGCGGTCCGCTTCGGCCGCCTGCGCGCCTCGCCGCACTTCTATACGCCGGAGTCGGACATCGACCGTCTGGCCGACGCGCTGCGCCCCTGACGCGTCCGTTGGCCGCAGTTCCCTAGTGGTCCCGCTCGACGCTCATTACGCCGTGAACGCCGTCGAGCTTCGACATCACCCGTTGCAGCTGGCGCAACCCGCTCGCTTCGACCGTGAACGTCAGCGTGACCGCGCCGCGATCCGGTTCGCCGGTCATGAACGCGACCATGTTCACGTTCTCGTCGGCGCAGACGCCGGCCACGTCGCGTGCCAGGCCAACCCTGTCCCAGCCGGTCACTCGCAGGCGCGCTTCCGTCAGCCCGCGGAAGGTGTTCCAGCGCACCGGGACGATTCGCTCGTCGTCAACCAGCGACACGATGTTGGGGCAATCGTCACGATGGATCGTCACGCCGCGGCTGCGCGTGATGAAACCCGTGATCGCCTCGCCGACCTGAGGCGAACAGCAGGGCGCGAGCCGGGTCAGCATGTTTGTGCCACCAAGCACTGACACGGCCTCCACGCTCGAAGGCGCAGACCGCTCAACGACCTCAATCGCGGGCTCCGACTCAATCTCCTCATCACCGGCCGACGCAACCTTGAGCGCCACCGCGTGTGCGGTGATGTCTCCCGCGCCGATCAACGCGAGCGCGTCATCCATCGTCTTCGCCCGGGTTGCCTCCATGACTTCCGATTCGACCTTTGGCAGACGCAGGCTGAGGCGGCGCAACTCCCGGTCCAACTCATCGCGACCTCGCGCGATGTTCTCGGTTCGCGCCTGGCGATTGAACCACTGACGAATCTTGGTCCGTGCGTGCTGCGTCGTGACGTAGCCCAAGGCGGGGTTGAGCCAGTCGCGGCTCGGTCCGCGGGCGGTGCGGCTGGTGACGATTTCGACGACATCGCCGTTTGTCAGCGGCGTCGAGAGGCGCGCAAGGCGGCCATTCACCTTGGCGCCAACGCACTGATATCCGACATCTGTGTGAATGCGGAAGGCGAAGTCCAGCGGCGTCGCGCCGGTGCGCAGCGCCATGATCTCGCCCTTGGGCGTGTGCACGAAGACCTGATCCTGGAAGACATCTGAGCGCAGGGTCTCGAGAAAGTCGTCGGCGCCTGCAAGCTCTCCCTGCCAATCCACGAGTTGGCGCAACCACGAGAGCCGCTCGCGGTCGTTCATTGCGTTGTGCCGGTTCTCCTTGTAGGCCCAGTGCACCGCCACGCCGTACTCCGCCTCCCGATCCATCTGGTGCGTGCGAATCTGCACCTCGACCGCGTGCGACGGCGACCAGAACGCGGTTGTATGCAGCGACTGGTAGCCGCTGGGACGCGGACTTGCGATGTAATCGTCGAACTCGCCCGCCAGCGGCCGCCAGAGTCCATGCACGACGCCGAGCACGGCATAGCAGTCGCTAGTCGTCTCGGTCAGCACGCGCAGCGCGAGCAGATCGTAGATGTCGTCGAACGACTTGCCCTGCGCCGAGTACTTCTTGATCTTCTCGTGGATCGAATACAGGTGCTTGACGCGCCCACGGACCTGGGCGGTCAAGCCTTCGGCGCTCAGAGCGTTCTCGAGCTGCACGCGAATCTGTCCCAGGTAGCGCTCGCGCGTCTGCCGACGCGAGGCGACCAGGTCGGAGATACGCCGGTAGTCCTCAGGTTCGAGGTACTTGAACGACAGGTCTTCAAGCTGTGCTCGAATCTGCCAGATGCCCAGCCGAGCGGCCAGCGGCGCGTAGATGTCCATCGTCTCGCGCGAGATTCGCACCTGTTGGTCGGGGCGCATGGCGTCGAGGGTGCGCATGTTGTGCAGGCGGTCGGCCAGCTTGACGATCACGACGCGCACGTCGTCGGCCATGGCGACGAACATCTTGCGCAGGTTTTCGGCCTGCACTTCGCGGTCGATCGCGCCCGTCACTCGGGGTAGTTGCAAGGCCGAGAGCTTGGTCGCGCCTTCGACCAGCTTGGCCACGTCGACGCCGAACTCGCTGACTAACTGCGCCCGCGAAACGCCACAGTCCTCCATCACGTCGTGCAGCAGCGCCGCCTGGATCGCAGGTACGTCAAGCTGCAGCTCCGCGCATGTGACCGCGGCCGCGAGCGGGTGCTCGATGTACGGATGCCCCGAGCGGCGCATGTGGCCGTCATGTTTTTCCCGCGCGTACTCATACGCGGAAAGCACCTGATCACAGTCATCGGCGGGGAGATACTGCTCCAACGTGTCAACCAACACCTCGAGCGTCGGGTGCTTCCTCAGGTCGACCACTTCGGCCGCAATCGTCTGCGTTGCCATGACTCGATCATACAAAGCGAGCACCTCTCATCGTTGCCGCAGGATGAGGCCGCCTACGGATCCATACCTGTCTGTACGATGAACGACGAAGGTGCCCCATGGCCGATAGCTCTGTTCGACGCTTCCAGACCCCGAGAGGCACACGCGACGTGCTGCCGCAGGACTACGCGGTTCATGCGCGGATCATGGCGCATGCGCGCGAGCGGGCGCGACTCGCCGGGTTCGGATTCATCGAGCCGCCGACATTCGAGCACGCCGAACTGTTCGCCCGCGGCGTCGGCGAGGGCACCGACATCGTCGAGAAGGAGATGTACATCTTCGAGGATCGCGGCGGCGAGCGCCTGGCCCTGAGGCCGGAAGGCACCGCCTCGGTCTGCCGCGCGTACCTGGAACACGGCATGGCTAATCTCAGCCAGCCGGTCAAGCTCGCCTATCACCTGCCGATCTTCCGCTACGAGCGTCCCCAGGCCGGACGCTTCCGACAGCACACCCAGTTCGGGGTCGAGGCAATCGGCGTGCGCGATCCCGCGCTCGACGCCGAGGTGATCGACCTGGGATGGCGGCTCGCGCAATCGCTCGGCCTCGGCGACCTGAAGATTCTGCTCAACAGCATCGGCGACATCGAGGACCGGCGAAGCTACGTGCCCCGGCTCAAGGCGCACTTCGAACCGCATCTCGAACACATCGCGCCCGACGATCGCAACCGTTGGGATCGCGCCCCGATGCGCCTGTTGGACAGCAAGGACGACCGCACCAGGCCCTACCAGCAGGGCGCGCCGATCATCACTGACCATCTCCGTCCCGAGTCGGCGGCCTACTACGGCGCCGTCAAGTCCCATCTCGAAGCGCTCGATATCCCCTACGAGGAACGCCCCACGCTCGTCCGCGGTCTCGACTACTACACGCACACCGTCTTCGAGATCGTCCCCGCCGACGCTGAGGGCTCACAGGTCACCGTCCTCGCCGGGGGCCGATACGACGGCCTGATCGAGCAGATCGGCGGTCCGCCCACGCCCGGCATCGGTTTCGGCATGGGCATCGAGCGGATCGCGCAACAGCTGCGCGAGCAAGGATTGGTTTCGGACGACTCGTCCGCGGTCGACGTGTTGATTGCCGCCCTAGGTGAAGGCGCAGATGTCGCCGGCTCACGGATTGCCGGCGAGCTGCGCCGCCACGGCGTCGCGGCCACCCTGGCGTTCGGCGGCCGCTCGCTCAAGGCGCAGTTGCGGAAGGCCAATCGAGTCGGCGCACGGTATGCCGTCATCGCCGGCGCCCGCGACCTCGCCGAGCAGCGGGTCACCATCCGAAACCTTGAGTCCTCGGAGCAGTGGAGCGTCGGCCTGGATGAAGTGGTCGGCGCGCTGACGGCGCTTACATATACTCAGCCGCAGGACTGAGGAGCGAGATGCCGGTCAACTCACCAACCGACAACGCCGACAGCGCGGCGATGTGGTCGCGTCTTGAAGACGTCGCGGAACGGTTCCGTGAGATTGAGCAGGAGATGGCGGATCCAGCAACCACGAACGATCCTGCGCGCCTGCGGACCCTGGCGCGTGAGCATGCCTCGCTTCAGGAGAAGATCAACCTGCTCAACGAGTATCGCTCCGCCAGCGACCAACTCACGCAGGCGCGCGAAGTCCTCGACGAGGCCGATGACGACGACTTGCGTGAGCTCGCCCAGGTTGAGCTGACCGAGTTGCGCGATCGGATCGGCGAGCTGGAGTCAGACGCCAGGCGGGCGCTGTTGCCGCGCGATCCAAACGACGAGCGCAACGTGATCGTGGAGATTCGCGCCGGCGCGGGCGGCGACGAAGCCGGCCTCTGGGCGGCCGACCTGTTTCGCGCCTACATTCGCTATGCCGAAGCCCGCCGCTGGCGTCACGACTTGCTCAGCATGTCGGAGAACGCCAAGGGCGGATTCAAGGAAGTGATCTGCCAGATCGAAGGCGCCGGCGCGTTCTCGCGGCTCAAGTACGAGTCCGGCGTCCATCGCGTGCAGCGCGTGCCCGAGACCGAGGCGCAGGGCCGCATTCACACCTCCACCGCGACCGTCGCCGTGATGCCCGAGGCCGAGGAAGTTGATGTCGACCTCGACGAGTCTGAGATCCGCCTTGACCTGTTCCACTCCGGCGGCGCTGGAGGACAGAACGTCAATAAGGTTCAGACCGGCGTACGCCTGACCCACGAGCCGAGCGGCATCGTCGTGACCTGCACCGACGAGCGCTCGCAGCTCAAGAACAAAATCAAGGCGATGTCGGTGCTGCGCGCCCGACTGTACGAGCAGCAACGACGGGCCGCAGACCAGGAGCGCGCCGACGCGCGCCGCTCCCAGGTTGGTTCCGGCGACCGCTCCGAGAAGATCCGCACCTACAACTTCCCCGAGAACCGCGTCACCGATCACCGCATCGGCCTCACTCGCCACGACCTGGTCGGCATGCTGGACGGAAACCTCGATCCATTGATCGACGCCGCAGCCACTGCTGAAGAGGCCCGACTGCTGGCGGAAGCGTCCTGATGACGACTCCCGTCATCCTCCGCGATGTCTGGCTGGCCGCTGCGGCGGAACTCGAGACCGCCGGCATCGACGACGCCCGCTTCGAGGCCGAAGTGCTGCTTCGCCACGCCACCGGACTCACCAGGGCGCAACTCTATGCGTCGCTGACCGACGAAGTCGATCCGGCCGCGCAGGATCGCTTCCAGACCGCTCTGGCCGAGCGCACGACCCGTAAGCCGCTTGCCTACATCACCGGTACCCGCGAGTTCTACCGGCTCGAGTTCCGCGTCACGCCCGACGTGCTCATTCCGCGTCCGGAATCAGAGCTATTGGTCGACGCCGCACTTGACCACATGCGCCAGGCGCGCATCCGCTCGGCGTTGGTCGCCGATGTCGGCGCAGGCTCCGGCGCCGTCGGCATTGCTCTGGCCCGACACCGACGCGGCGTCAACTTGATCTGCAGCGATGTCTCGCGCGACGCGCTGCGCGTCGCGCGCGACAACGCCCAGCGCCTCTTGCGCCGACCCAACGCCTCATTCGTCCAGGGCGACCTGCTCACACCGTTGCCGGGACCGTTCCACTGCGTCGTCGCCAATCTTCCATACATTCCCGAGGAGCGGCTGCAAGAACTGGAGCCGGAGGTCGCCGAACACGAGCCACGCGTCGCCCTCACCCCCGGCACCAGGGGCACTGAACTGATCCTCCGCCTGATCACCCAGTTGCCGTCCAGACTGCACCCCAACGGCATCGCGGTGCTCGAGGTCGATCCGGGCCAGGAATCCGCCATCGCCGACGCCGCCCAGCAGATGCTGCCCAACGCCGACATCGCTGTCCTCGACGACGTCAGCCAGCGCCCCCGCGCCATCCGGATCATCGCCGGATGACCACACGCGACGACTCGCTCCCGTCTCCCGCCGACGCGCCCGTCCGGGGCTACTGCGATCCGCGCTTTGCGGCGGTCCGCGAGCAGTTCCAGCAGAACTTCGTCGACCGCTCGGAGACCGGCGCGGCGCTGGCCGTCACTCTGGACGGCGAACTCGTCATCGACCTCTACGGCGGCTGGACCGACGCGAAGCATACGAAACCGTGGCATGAGGACACCATCGTTTGCTGCTACTCGGTCGGCAAGGCGATCTGCGCCATCCTCTCCTGGCGGCTGGCCGAGCGTGGCGAGCTGGATATCGACCGCCGAGTCGCCGACTATTGGCCCGAGTTCGCCCAGAACGGCAAGGCCGACGTCCCCGTCCGCTGGATCCTCACCCACCAGAGCGGTCTGCCCGCGATCCGCAAGCCGCTCCCGCGCGGGTCGATGCTCGACTGGGACGTGATGACCACCGCACTCGCCGAGCAGGCGCCCTGGTGGGAACCCGGAACCGCCCACGGATATCACTCCAACACCCAGGGCTTTCTGATTGGCGAGGTGATCCGCCGAGTCACCGGCCGCAGCATCGGCGCACATCTACAAGGCGACCTGAGTGAACCAATCGGCCTTGACTTCCACTTCGGCACGAAGCCCGAGCACGACGCCCGCACCGCAGACATGCTGCCCATGCAGCAGCCGCCCGACTTCCGCCGCGCTCCGCCCAGTGCGCTGCAGACGCTGGGTAACCGCAATCCGCCCCACATCCAGAGCGGACCCGGCTCGCAGAACACGCGCGAGTACCGCGCCGCCGAGTTCCCGTCGACCACCGGTCACGGAGCCGCTCGAGGCATCGCCCGGCTCTTCGGCGCGCTCGCCCGCGATGGTCAACTCGACGGCTTCCACGTGCTCGATCCAGCGACGCTCGAGCGCATGTCACAGGAACAGGTCTACGGCGTCGACCACATCCTCGGGCGACCCACCCGCTTCGCCTCAGGCTTCCAGATGACCATGACCGAGCGTCCGCTCGGCCCCAATCCGCGCACCTTCGGCCACTTCGGCGGCGGAGGTTCGCTCGCTTTCGCCGACCCCGACGCCCGCGTCGGCTGGGGCTATGTCATGAACCAGGGCCGAGGCGGTTGGCAGCACCGCCACACCCGCAAGCTCCTGGACCTGTTCTACGAGGCCCTGTAGCGCCCAC
Source organism: Chloroflexota bacterium (assembly GCA_026705105.1). GTDB lineage: Bacteria > Chloroflexota > Dehalococcoidia > Bin125 > Bin125 > Bin125. Next base: position 7,785 of record JAPPBK010000334.1, read on the forward strand.
ATTTCAGATCCTGCGTGAAACGGGGACTGAACCCTAATCCCGCATCATCTGATAGCGCTTGCCCTCGGTCTTGATTGCCGGAGCGATGACCATCTCGGTCTGCCGCAGCTCGCGGATCGTGTGCGCCCCGACGCTGCCCATGCAGGTCCGCAGCGCGCCAATCAGATTCTCGGTGCCGTCCGTCCGCGATGTCGGACCGAACAGCAACCGATCCAGGGTCGTGTGCTGCCCGACGTGCACGCGAACGCCGCGCGGCAGTTCAGCGTGCGGCGTCGCCATGCCCCAGTGGAAGCCGCGGCCGGGCGCTTCCAGCGCGCCGGCGAACGGCGATCCGATCATCACCGCGTCTGCGCCCGACACGAGCGACTTGCAGAAGTCGCCGCCGGTACGAATCCCTCCGTCGGTGATGATCGGCACGTAGCGGCCGGTGCGCTCGAAGTAGACGTCTCGCGCGTAGGCGCACTCAATCGTCGCCGTGACCTGCGGTACGCCAATGCCCAGCACCTCGCGCGACGTGCAGGCCGCGCCCGGTCCGACGCCGACCAGCAATCCGGCGATGCCCTCTTCCATCAGCTCGATCGACGCTTCGAATCCGACCGTGTTGCCGACCAGCGTGGGTATCTGCACCTCGTCGATCAGTTCGCGCAGAATCAATCCGCGCTCGGAGCGGGAATAGTGACGCGCCGTGGTCACCGTCGACTGGACGACGAACACATCAGCTTGCGCGTCCTTGACAACCGGAGCCAGCCGTTTGGCGTTGGGCGGCGTCACCGAGACGGCAGCGGCTGAGCCGCCGTCCTTGATCTCCTGCACCCGGCGCCCGACCAGCTCTTCGCGGATCGGCGTCGTGTAGGCGCGCTGCAGGATCTCGGTGGCGGTTTCGGTGTCGCTTGCGGCGACCTCTTCGAGCACTCCGACCGGATCGTCGAAGCGGCACTGCAGACCCTCGAGATTGAGCACCGCGAGTCCGCCGCGCCGACCAACCTCGATGGCGAAATGCGGGTCGACCACGGCGTCCATTGCCGCTGCCAGGATCGGAATTTCCAGGCGTTGACCGGCGAGCTCGGTAGACACGTCGGTCAATTCGGGATTGATCGTCACCGCGCCCGGCACGATCGCGACATCGTCGAAGCCGTAGGCCTCCTGCAACGACTTGCGCCGCGGCTGTTGCATCGGCGGCAAACCCGACTCGTACGCGCCCTGTACCAACTCTTGCCCGGGGGTCAGTGGTTCGTGATGCGTCAGCGTGGTCATCTGGCTCCCCCTTGCATATGCGCAGTCGTGCGGACAAGACGGCGATCCTGCGTTAAACGCATGAGCGCGGCACATGGCCGCGCTCGTTCGAGTATCGTCCAGTGTCTCGTGCGAACAAGCAC
>JAPPBK010000041.1 GCA_026705105.1 Chloroflexota bacterium
TCCCCCTCTGGGGGAGGTGTCACGGAGTGACGGAGGGGGCTCTTCAACATGCCGCTGGAACTGCTCGACCCGACCGGAGAACCCGCGCCGACCGGCTTTTGCGCCGCGCCGCGACTGACCACGCTCGACGGACTGCGGATCGGCCTGTTCTCCAACGGCAAGGTCAACGCCGACCGCCTGCTGCGCTACACCGCCGAGGTCTTCGAGCGCGAGGCCGGTTGCCGCGTGGTGGTCGACACGGGCAAGCGCAACGCCAGCCGCATCGCCGAACCGCAGGTGCTCGAGCGGATCGCCAACGACGTCGATTTCCTGATTACGGCGGTCGGCGATTGAGGCTCCTGCTCGACGTGCAGTGTGCACGACGGGATCAGCTTCGAGCAGACCGGCAAGCCCGGCCTCGTGCTCTGCACCCATCCGTTCGATTCGACCGGTCGGATGATCGCCAGGACCCTCGGCATGCCCGACTTCCAGTACGCCCTCGTCGACCATCCCATCGGCAGCGCCGGCATTGAGGGACTGCAAGCCCGGGCCCTCGACGCCTACGAGCAGGGCCGGCGAATTCTGCTGGGCACGTAGACAGAATCTGGAAACTAGCGCGCAAACCAAACAAAGTCGGCCCCGCGCAGGCGGGGCCGGTTGGCGTCCACCTCGTAGCGTCGCCCCCGCCTACGCGGGGGCGACGTTGGCAGGAGCGGGCGCGGGTCTGCAACAGGGGAGGTATCCACCTACTCCGGACCCACCAACTCGCGGCCGATCAACATCCGGCGAACCTCCGACGTGCCCGCGCCGATCTCCAGCAGCTTGGCGTCGCGGACGTAGCGGGCGACGCGGCTCTCGTTCATGTAGCCATAGCCGCCATGGATTTGCACCGCCTTGTCCGCCACGCGGCTGGACATCTCCGCCGAGTAGAGGATGGCGGCCGCCGCCTCCTTGTTGCTGCGGACGCCTCTTGACGCCGCCTCTTCGACCACGTGAGCCGTCCGATAGACCAGCCAACGAGCGGCTTCCAGTTCCGTGTACATGTCGGCCAGCATCGCCTGGATGAGCTGGAAGTCGCCGATGCGTTGACCGAACTGCTTGCGGTTGCGCGCATACTGGACCGCTTCGTCGAGCGCCGCTTGCGCGATCCCCAGTGGTTCACCGGCGAGGAACGCGCGCTCAACGGCGAGGCCCTGCATCATCACGCCTGCGCCGGAGCCTTCGCCGCGCAGTACGTTCGACGCCGGGACGACGCAGTCTTCGAGAATCAACTCTGCAGTGGGCGAACCACGATGCCCGACCTTGTCCAACACTTGCCCGACGCTGAAGCCCTCGAAGCCCGACTCGACGATGAATGCCGTCACGCCGCGCGAGCCCGCCTCGGGATCGGTCTTGGCGTAGAGCACCAGCGTGTCGGCGACCGACCCGTTGGTGATGAACATCTTCGAACCGTTGAGCCGGTAGACATCGCCGTCGCGCACCGCTGTCGTGCGGATGCCCATCGCGTCCGACCCGGCCTCAGGCTCGGTCAGCGCCAGCGCCCCGATCTGCGTGCCGTCGCAGAGTCCGGGAAGATACTGGTGCTTCTGTGCTTCCGATCCGTTGGCTGCGAGATTGTTCGCGCACAGGTTGGCATGCGCGCCATACGACAGCGCGACCGACGCGCTGGCCCGGGCGATCTCCTCCGTGGCGATCACGCCGGCCAGCAGACCAGCATTGGAACCGCCGTACTGTTCGTCAATCGTGACGCCCAGCAGTCCGAGTTCGCCCAGCACTGGCCATAGATGTCGGGGAAACCGATCGTGACGATCGATATCATCGGCGATCGGATCTATCTCTGCGCGTACGAAGTCTCGTACGCTTTGTTGTACTAAACGCTGAGCCTCGTTAAGTTCAATCATGCTTGTATGTCCCTGAACCGCGACTCGAATACCCGCTGCGTCCTGAGCATACATCTGCGCCGCTGATAGAATTGGGGCATGATCAGCGCCACCGATCGCATTTCGCAGTTCGCCGAGGCCTTGCACGCCGCGCAGGGCGAGATCGCCTACCTCGACTCCTGGGACGAACTCTGGGACTTCGCCGCATCGCTCGGCGACGATGTGCCGGTCGTCTCTCCCGCCGCTCACGGCTTTCTGCGGCGCGGCGAGCTTCCCGACGCCGACGACCCGCTCCGCTCAATCGCCGACCGCCTAGTCGGCATCACGGTCGCCGCGCTTGGTGTCGCCGAGACCGGCTCCCTGCTGCTGATCGAGCGCGCGCCGATCGATCGCGCCGTCTCGTTGCTCACCCGGCACCTGATCGTCGCGGTCGGCCAGGACGACATCGTCGACGACCTTGCCGACGGCTTCCGCTGGCTGGCCGACCAGCCGCGAGCCGCCGCCTACGCGACCTTTGTCACCGGTCCGTCGCGCACCGCCGACATTGAGCGATCGCTCACGATCGGCGTCCAGGGACCGAGCCGGCTGACGGCGGCGGTGCTGACATGATCGCCGACTTCAAGGAGCGCTACGAGCGCGCCGTCAGCGATCCCGATCTGCGACCGCGCCTGCTCGCCTTCCAGCGTTCGTGGCGCCAGAGCCGCGACGCACAGGTCGCACGGCTGGAACAGCGCACCGAACGGTCCTTCGACGACCTGCGCCGCGACTTTGCAGCGGTCAAGGACTCCACCATCGAACGGCTCGACGACTACATCGACGAGTTCCGTGCCAACGCCGAGGCCGCCGGCGCGACCGTCGTCGAGCTGACCACGGCGGAGGAGGCGGTCGAGTACATCGCCGGCGTCTGCACGGCGCGCGGCATCGACCTCGTGGTCAAGAGCAAGTCCATGGTCTCCGAGGAGATCGAACTCAACGATGAACTCGCCGAGCGCGGGATCACGGCCATCGAGACCGACCTGGGCGAGTGGCTGCTGCAGCTCGCCGAGCAGCGGCCGTCTCACCTGGTCATGCCCGCGATCCACCAGAAGCGGCAGTACGTCGCCGATATCCTGGGCAAGGAACTGGGCCGCGAGTTCGATCCTGACAACATCCCGGCCATGGTCGCCAGCGCCCGCGAGGGATTGCGCCGTCACTATCTCGCGGCGGGCGCAGGACTGACCGGCGCGAACGCGCTCGTCGCCGAGACCGGCAGCATCATGGTCGTGACCAACGAGGGCAACATGCGTCTCGCCACGTCGCTGCCTGACGTGCATTTCGTGACCGCCGGGATTGAGAAGCTGATTCCGTCATGGGCCGACGCGGAGCGGCAGCTTCAGCTCCTGCCGCGTTCGGCCACCGCGCAGACACTGAGCACCTACACGACCTGCATCACCGGCGCGCAGCCGGGCAAGGAAATGCACATCATTCTGCTCGACAACGGTCGCCGCGAGATGCGCGGCGACGACATGATCGGTGCGGCGCTGCGCTGCATCCGCTGCGGCGCATGCGCCAACGTCTGTCCGCCCTACCAGGTCGTCGGCGGTCACACCTTCGGGCACATCTATACGGGCGCGATCGGCCTGGTGAACACGACCTTCCACCACAGCATCGAAGACGCCGCCGGTCCACAGGGGCTCTGCGTCTCTTGCGGCGCGTGCGAGACCGTCTGCCCCGTCGCCATTCCGCTGCCACGCCAAATCCTCAATGTCCGCAGGCGGGCGACGGAGTCGGGTCACGCGCCGCGCTGGGAACGCTGGCTGCTTCGAGCCTGGTCAATGCCGCAACTCTTCCGCGCCGCGATGAAGCTGGGCGCGGTTGCTTCCACGGCTGCCCGCGCCGTGGGACTCGTGCATCGCGACCACATTCGACTGCCCATGTCTCGCCGGCTGAGTTGGCGATCTGTTCCCGCCATCCCTGCGCAGACCGGCAGTGACCTGATCGGCGACCGGCGGCCGCAGCCGACCCTCGCGTCAACGCCGGCTGCCGGAACCACGGTAGATCTGTTTGCGCAGTGCCTCGCCAATCGCCTGATGCCCGACACGGTCGACGCCTCCGCTCGGCTGATCGAAGCAGGCGGCGCGAACGTCAATCTCCCGCCCAACCAACACTGCTGCGGCCTGCCCGCCTTCGACGCCGGCGACTGGGACACCGCGCGAACGATGGCGCGGTCGAGCATCGAAGTTCTCGGCAGGACCGACCATGAGATTGTCACGCCCGCAACCAGTTGCGTGATCTCCATGCGTGACCACTGGCCGCAGCTCTTCCGGGACGAGCCCGACACCCTGTCTCGCGCCAATGCGGTCGCCGATCGAATCCACGACCTCGCCGCCTGGCTGGACGGTCCGGGCCGCCTGCCCGACGGCTGCCTGGAGCGGAGAGTGTCGGGTTCATGGACCGCGCACCGATTCTGCCAGTCGTCCAATCGCAACGACCCCGGCGCGCGCATCGACCTGCTTGTCGAGCGGCTGACGGGGGAGACTTCACTGCCGTTGGAGGAACCGGAGGTCTGCTGCGGATTCGGCGGACTCACCTCGATTGCCGCGCCCGAGGTCGGTCAGGGCATCCTCGAGCGCAAGCTCGACTGTGTAGCAGCAAGCGGGTGCGAGACGCTACTGACCAACAATCCCGGTTGCGCCCTGCATCTGCGAGCCGGCGCGGTCGCTCGCGGAGCATCGCACGACACACAACACTACGCCGACTACCTCGCCGCCCGCCTGCCCGACAATCCACCTAGCTGAGGTCAGCCATGCCCACCGTGATCGATGTCCACGTCCATCTCTGCCGCACCGCTGCGCAGGAAGCGATCGTCTTTCCCCGCCCCGGTCTGCCGCCCGAGTGGCGCTGGGCCAACGGCGACGCCTGCGCTGAGTACATGACCCGCAACGACGTCGAGGCGATCGTCGGACTGAACTACATGGTCGTGCCCGAAATGTTCGAGCAGCAACGCGCTCGCCGACCCGAGGCCCCGGATAGGGAGATCCACGAGATGCTGCGCCAACGCGTGCGCGACTTCAACACCTGGACCCTGGAACGGCAGGCCGAGGATCCGCGCATTCGCACCTTCCTCTGCTGCGACATCGGCACCTGGGGCGAGACCGAGCCATTGATGGAGGAACTGGAGCGCGGTGTCGCAATGGGTGCGCGAGGCGTCAAGATGCATCCCGGCCTGGGCCGCTACTTCCCCGCCGACGAGCGGATGATGCCGCTCTACGCCCGGCTGGAGGAGCTAGGCCTGCCGATCCTCAGCGACACGGGCGCCTTGCGCGGCGGACCCGGCGACGACGTCTACGGCATGCCCGACCACTTCATCCCCGTGTTCGAGCGCTTCCCGCGCCTGCAGTTCATCATGGCTCACATGCCCGGCGCGTACTGGGATCAGCGCATCCGCATCGCCGACCGCTTCCCGCAGGTCATCTTCGACACCGCCGGCGGCTTCGACGACGGCCACTTCACTTGCCGCGACGGCCGCCGTGCCTGCGCACAGGAGGATGCTGCCCGCGTGATCCGCAGGCTCGGTGTCGAGCGAGTCCTGTTCGGCTCCGACGCTCCCGGCGCGGACCAGCAACCCCAGGTCCTCCAGCTCCTCCGCAGTGGACTGACCGAGAGTGAGCTGGACAGGGTCCTCGTCGAGAACGCCCGCCCCGTCCTTGGTCTGAACTGACTGGGCGAATCGACCTGTAGCGACGAATCGACAGGCATCCGCCGCATGCGCGGAGCGCTCCTCCTGACTAAACACCGCATCGCCGTCATGGGTCCCGTGCACGACCAGCGTCGGACACCGGACCTCGCGAGGTCTCAATCACATCCGCTGCGACATTGAGCATTTCCATCTTCTGATCGCGGCCGATACGGAACAGGCCAGTCATGTCGAGGTCTTTCCAACCGTGCAAACGTCCAGGCGGTCGCTCACGCTTGCCTAGACTGGCCACGCTGGTGAGAGACCATGGACCACGATCCCGAGACGGAAAACTTAACGGCGCAGTCTGAGACTGAATCCTCTGCGACCGTCGTGGCGACCCGGCTCAAGCTGAGCAGCTGGCGGAATCTGCGCCGTTTCTTTCGGGTCAACCGCGCCGTTGAACGCCAGCTCAAGGCTGATCCTGACCTGATCAGTTACCGGTTGAGAGCCGACTTCATACGACTACAGTTTTCCACGATCTCGATCTGGTCGGGAGAGGCGGCGATCGACCGGTTCGTTCGAACCGGGAATCACCTGATTGCGCTCCAGGTCTTTGACGACATCGCAATCCGCGATCAGTCGGCGTTCGTCCGTTGGAACACAACGAACCCGCAGGAAGTCACCTGGAGCGAGTGCCGCCGGCGACTGGCGTCGTTCGGCCAGTCTTCCTGATGCCCCGGCGTCAGAATCTTGGCCGGGATCCTTGACGTCCCGCGAGCGACTGCTGAGGTCGAGTCCTGGCGACCGGCGCGGGATCGTTGGTCCAGCTTCCTCCATTCACGCCATTGCCGTTCGCGCCGTTTGATGCGCCGACCGCGACAGGCGACTGGTCGTCGTTCGGCGAACCGAGCGCGCCCTCGGGCACCTCGGGCAGATCGAGCTCACCGGTTCGAAGCGCCTTTTCGCGCAGCGTCACGACGGCGACCAATGCGAGCACGCCGGCCGCCGCCGAGATCCAAAAGTTGCTCGCGATCGCGACTGCCAGCGCTTCCGGCAGCGCGAACAGTATCTGCTCGAAGCCGGCCTCGCCTACCTCGGCCAGCAAGCCGCTGCTCTCTTCCTCGCTCAACAACTGGGTCGGATCCGCGGCAGCCGCCAGATCGCTTGGTAGACGCGCCGCCAACTCGGATGTGAGCCGCCCCGTGACCAGTGCGCCGACCAGCGTGACGCCAACAATCGCGCCGATCTCCTCGAAGAACTGTGTCGCGCCGGAGACGGTGCCCAGCATGCGCTGCGGCAGCGCGTTCTGCGCCGCGGTCATCAGCGACGGATAGAGCATGCCCAGACCGGAGCCAAACACGATCAGCCGCCAGATGATGTCGAGCGACCCGCTGTTGGTATCCAGCTGCGTCATCGTGAAGCCGCCAACGGCAATGATCACGGAGGCCACGATTGACAGGAGCTTGTAGCGTCCCGTCCGCGAGATGAACTGCCCGCCGATACTGGCCATGATCACCAGCGAGACGATTTCGGTGCTGAGCAGCAGACCCGACTCGGTCGGCGTGTAGCCCAGCACGCCCTGCATGAAGTAGGCGAGGAAGAACGACGCCCCGAACAATCCGAATCCGACCACCATCATCACCAGCGCCGCGACGCGGAAGGTGTGATTGCGGAACAGCGCGCCAGGCAGGATTGGCTCAGACGCGGCGCGCTCGGCAGCGATGAATGCCAGCAGGCCAAGCCCCGACAGGCCAAAGAACACCAACACTCGGGTGTCGAGCCATGCGTCGCCGGTCGAGACCAGCGCCAATGCCAGCATGCCCGGCGACAACGCGAAGATCAGCCCGGCAATGCCCAGCCAGTCAATCACCACCCGGCGCGGCGGCGGTCGCAGCCACGGCATGATGAAGGCAATCGAGGCGAAGGCCAATGCCGCGATCGGCAAGATCGACCAGAACACCCAGCGCCAGTTGAGCGCGTCGACGATCACCCCGCCCAGCAGCGGCCCGACCAGTCCGCCGACGCCGAAGACGGCGGCGAAGATGCCCATGTACTTGGCGCGCTCGGACGGCGGGAAGAGGTCACCCGAGATCGAGAACGAGTTGCCCATCAATATGCCGCCGCCAATGCCCTGAAGGGCGCGGAATCCGATCAGCATCTCCATCGACGTCGCGAAGCCAGCCAGCGCCGTACCGATTGCGAAGATCACGAGACCGATCAACAGGAACGGCTTGCGTCCGTAGACATCGGACAACCGACCGGCAATCGCTACGGCGGGCACCGAAGTCGCCATGAAGGCCGATTCCATGAAGGCGATCAGGTCGATCCGGCCGAGATCCGCGGCCAGGACGGGCGTCGCCGTCGCGACAATCGAGTGTTGGACGGCCGACAGGAACATGACCACGACCGCGCTGCCCAAAATCAGCATCTTGGTGCGATGCGGCAGCGCGAAGCCGACGGTTGCGGCAGTCGGCGTCGCTGGAGCGGCGTGGGCCATCGTGAGTCCATCGACAGGCCCCGGACGGGGCCCTCACACAGCCCCGAACATATCAGCACACTTCGAGAATCCGAAGCATCTGCGCCGCACAGCCGGCGGTTTCAGGCGAGTCCACGCTCAGTGCGGCCGACCCGATGCCGATCCGTCTACCGGAGCGCACACCCTAGACTCGCCGCATGAGCAACCAACCCGACCGCAGCGCTCTGCGCAACCTCCAGGACAAGACGGCCATTGTGGGCGTCGGCACGACCGAGTTCGGCGCCATCTACCGCGACCTCGATCCCGAGCGTTCGGCCTACGAACTCGGGCTGATCGCATTTCGCGAGGCGCTGAGGGACGCCGGACTCAAGCGCACCGAGGTCGACGGCGTGATCGTCTCACGACTGCCCCACTACGGGCGGATGTGCGAGATGATCGGTCTGCGTCATCCGCGATTCGTCAACGTACTGCCCGGCGAAGGTCGACAATCGGGTATCGCGTTGCAGTACGCAGCGCTGGCGGTCGCCAACGGCATGGCTGAAGTCGTTGCCTGCATCTACGGGAACAACGGCCGCTCAGCCGGCGCCAGGTACGGGGGCGAGAGCCGCGGCGTCTCGACCCAGGCGATGTTCGAGGCTCCCTACGGGATGACCTCGCCCGGCGCGGTCACGGCGATGATGTTCAGGCGCCACCAGTACCGCTACGGCACGACGACCGAGCCGCTCGCGCACCTCGCAATCTCCAACCGAGCCAATGCGGCGCTGAATCCCAACGCCGTGATGCAGCGTCCAATCACAATGGACGACTATCACGGCGCGCGCTACATCGCCGAGCCGCTCTGCCTGCTCGACTACTGCTTGATCAACGACGGCGGCGTCTGCTTCATCGTTACCTCGGCCGAGCGCGCCCGCGACCTCAAGCACACGCCCGTCTTGGTCCACGCGACATCGCAGGCCTCCGACATCACGCCGGTCTATCTGGCCGACGACTTCTGGCACGAGCCGATGTCGCAGATTGCCGACGACCTGTTCGCCATCTCGGAGGCGCAGCGGAAAGATCTCGCATTCGCGCAGCTCTACGACAACTTCACCCCGACGATGCTGTTCACGCTCGAGG
>JAPPBK010000421.1 GCA_026705105.1 Chloroflexota bacterium
CTTGACGGGATCGACGTGCTGCACACGCCCGGTCACACGCCGGGCAGCATCTGCCTGCGCTACGAATCGCTGCACGGCAAGTCATACTTGTTCACCGGCGACACGATCGTGCCCAACTCCGATAGCTGGGCGACGGGTGTCTACCCGGAGATCGAAGGCGACGCCGCCGCTCTGGTTGAGAGCTTGACCTGCCTCCGCGATCAGGCAGCCGATCTTGTGATCAGCAGCGCACACGGCGCCGGCAACGGCTACGTCGAGATCACGCCCGACGCCTGGCGAGAGGCGATCGATGGCCGCATCGAGAGCCTCAAGAGGCGCTTCAACTGCTGACCGAGCTGAACGGGTTGATCACTCGAAGTCCGGCGCAGTCCTGTTGGTCGCTGAGGTCTTCGGAGTAGACGGCGTCGCAGTTCATCCGTCGAGCCGCAGCGAGGATCGCCGCGTCCCAGTACGAGAGCTGGTAGCGCTGGCAGATCTCTACTGCCTCCTCAAACAGTTCCAGCGTGACTGGTTGGACAGGGAACCGAGCGGTAAGACGAGCAAGGAACGCGGATGCCTCTTGCGCGCTGAGCGGGAATGGGCGATTCGGCCGTGCCGCCTGATGGAAGAACTCCTGCAGCACCTGTGTCGAGAGTCCCAGGTCGTCCCGCTTCAATACCTGCTCTGCGATACGCTGCTTCTCTCGTTCTTCCGGGTCCGGGAGCACAGCATACAAGAGGACGTTCGTGTCGACGAAGCGCATGTCAATCAGATGAATCTGCGGTCATACAACTCATCCCGAGGCACATTGTCCGACATCCGGAAGTTGGGGCTGTTGCGCCTTATGCTCTCCCGAACCTCGCGGAGCTTGCGCATGCGAAGCTCGGTCGCGGCTTCCTGTTCTGGGGTCCTGGGGCCAGGATCGGTGACTTCGCGCAGATGCTCGTAGAGGAGCGCTGGGATCGTTGTGTTCAGCTCCGCCGCGTGAAGGCAAGCACGATAGTAGGTCTCGTCGTCGACGGTGACGGTGATTTCTTTCATGGTCGATGCTCCACGCTCGAGCGGCACAGTCGCTGTGTCCCACAGTATCGCAGTCTCCGTACGGTCGTAGCGGCAGCCCGTGAACTCGGCGTTGACCTGCTGGCGGGGTCTACGTAGCCTCTGGGTATCTACGTTCGCGGAGGGAGCGTTGCCATGTCCTCGAAACTCCAGGATTGGCTGGAGGGCCCGTATGCCAAGGCGACCGACCGCTTCCCCGAGCGTCGCGAGGCGTTCCATCGCTCCTCCGGCGATCCGCTGGCGCCGATCTATGTGAACGGCGACGAGGATCCGCTGCCGGGCGAGTATCCCTACACCCGAGGCATCCAGCCGACCATGTATCGCGGCCGCCTGTGGACAATGCGGCAGTACGCCGGACAGGAAGACGCAGAAGCCTCCAACCACCGCTACCGATTCCTGCTCGACCAGGGTCAGACCGGCCTCTCGGTGGCCTTCGACCTGCCCACGCAGATCGGCTACGATTCGGACGCGTCGATGGCCGAGGGCGAAGTCGGCAAGGTCGGCGTGGCGATTGATTCGATCGAGGACATGCGCACCCTGTTCGATCAGATCCCGCTGGATCGAGTGACGACCTCGATGACGATCAACGCGACGGCGAACATCCTGCTCTCGCTCTACGCCGCCGTGGCCGAGGAGCAAGGCGTCGGCCGCGACAAGATTGGCGGGACGGTCCAGAACGACATTCTCAAGGAGTACATCGCGAGAGGCACGTACATCTATCCGCCGCAGCCGTCGATGCGTCTGATCACGGACAGCTTCGACTACTGCACGCGCGAGGTACCGCGCTGGAACACGATCTCAATCTCGGGCTACCACATGCGCGAGGCAGGCTGTACGGCCGCGCAGGAGATCGGCTTCACGCTGGCCAACGCGATTGCCTACGTCGAGGCGGCGCTGGAGCAGGGCATGGCGTTCGACAGCTTCGGCCCGCGGCTCTCGTTCTTCTTCGCCTGTCACAGCAACTTCCTCGAAGAGGTCAGCAAGTTCCGCGCCGCGCGGCGGCTCTGGGCGAGCATCGCCCGGGAGCGCTTCGGCTCGGAGAATCAGCGCGCCCAGATGCTGCGGTTCCACACCCAGACCGGCGGCGTGACGCTGACTGCCCAGCAACCGGACAACAACGTGGTTCGCACCACGCTGCAGGCGCTCGCCGCCGTGCTCGGCGGCACGCAGTCGCTGCACACCAACTCGCTGGACGAGGCGCTGGGACTGCCCTCTGAGCACGCCGTCGAAATCGCGCTGCGCACGCAGCAGGTGATCGGCTATGAGTCCGGCGTGGCCGATGTGATCGATCCACTCGGCGGCTCCTACTACGTCGAGCAGACGACGGATGCGCTGGAAGCGGAAGCGCGCAACTACATCGACCAGATCGACGCGCTCGGCGGTGCCGTCTCGGCGATTGAGCAGGGCTACCAGCAGGCCGAAATCCTGGAAGCTTCCTCGCAGTTCCAGCGCGAGGTCGAAACCGAGTCGGAAGCCGCCCGGGACGGAGATCGCACGGCGGGAACGAGCGGACGCGTGATAGTAGGCGTCAACCGCTTTGAGACCGATGAAGAGAGCGATGTCGAAATCGTCCGAGTCGACCCGAGCGTGCGTGAGCGCCAGATCGAGAAACTTGAGCGGCTGCGAGACGCCCGCGATGCGAGCGCGGTATCGGCATCGCTGGACGCGATCCAGCAGGCCGCGTCAACGGACGAGAACCTGGTCCCGCTGATGCTCGATGCGGTCAAGCAGGCGGCCACGCTGGGCGAGATCTCCGACGCGCTGCGCGCGGTCTGGGGCGAGTACCAGGAGCGTATTGTCGTTTAGGAACAGGCTGGGAACGCGTCGTGCCGTTTGGACGAAGAGCCGTGAGACGCCGATCGGCGGGCCAGCCCGACCATGAGTGGTCGGACGCGCAGCGCCTGCGCTACTGGTGGCAGGCCGAGCGCGACTTGCTGCTGCAGGCGCTCGACGCCGTGCCGCCCGACGCCGCCAACGCGCCACTCGACGAAGGCGCATGGTCGCCCCAGGGCATGGCCGCCCATCGACTGTTCTGGGAGGCCGAAGAGCGTGCGGCGATCGAGGAGCACCTGGGCGGCGCGTTTCCCTCGCTGCTCGACTTTCCCAATGGACGGATCGATTCGACCAACGCCGCCGCTGTTGACTCGCTGGGCGACCGGCAGCTCACGGCGCTCGTGCGGGCGCTGGGCGACCTGCGCTCGCGCACCGCGACACTGGTCGAACGCGTTCCCGACGCGGATCTCAATGCGCAGGGCAATCCGGCGCGCATCCTGCTCGGAGTGGCGCTGGAACATGACCGCGAACATCGGCGAGAATTGGAAGCGCGATTCGGCGCGACGCGCAACGACAGTTGATCCAACGTCCAGGAACAAGAGGGGAACGACATGACCCTGAGCCATGTGCACCACATCGGTATGGTCGTCCGCGACGCAGACAAGGCGGCCGAACTCTGGCGCGACACGTTTGGTCTCACCAAAGCGGTCGATCGCGTCGTCGAGGACCAGGGCGTGCGAGGCATCGTCTTTCCGATGGACAACTCCGAAATCGAGTTGCTCCAGCCAATCCGTGAGGGCACAGGCATTGCCAGGTTCCTGGAGACCAACGGCGAGGGGTTCCACCACCTTTGTCTCGGCACGAACGACGTGGCGAATGAGCTGCGAACCGCCGAAGCCAACGGCATGACCATGATCGACACCGAGCCGCGCGAGGGACTGGCCGGCATGATTGGATTCATCCACCCTCGCTCCAATCACGGCGTGCTGATCGAACTCGCCCAACCGCCCGACGACGCCCCCGACCACCACGGCCCCGCCGATGGCCCGTATCCCCATGCCTTGCACCACATGACGATTGCCGTCCATGACATTGCTCCTGTGGTCGACGAATGGACCGAACGGTTCGGCTTCAGCGTCGACCGCCACATCGAGTCGGAAGCGCTCGGCCTTGAGGCCCAGTTCCTCAAGCTCGGCGCGACCGACGTCGAGCTCGTGCGCCCGCTGGAAGGCAGCGGCGGACCGCTGCCGCGCAAGCTTGAGACATCGGGTGAGGGCATGTTCATGCTCGCCCTGACCGTCCGCGACGCGGCGGCGACCGTCGACCACTTGCGAGACCTCGGCTGGACGGTCACCGACGCATCGGCCGGCGGGTTCATCTCGCCCAAGCACACCCACGGCGCCCGCCTCCGCCTCTCGGAGGCGTAGGCTGGACGCTGACTTCGCAGGGTGTTCCATGTCTCCGATCGGAGGTTGAAACCATGAGCGACACAGCGACTATGACCGATCAGATCCGTGTCCTGGTGGCGAAGCCGGGGCTTGACGGGCATGACCGGGGGGCGAAGATCGTTGCCCGGGCGCTGCGCGATGCGGGGATGGAAGTGATCTATACCGGGATCCGACAGACGCCCGACATGATCGCCGAGGCGGCGCTGCAGGAGGACGTACACGTGGTGGCGTTGTCAGTGCTCTCCGGCGCGCACCTGGAACTGTTCCCGCGAGTCGTCGACGCCTGCCGCGAGCGCGGCATCACGCCGGACAACACACTGTTCCTCGGCGGTGGGATCATCCCCGACGAGGACGCGGACTCGCTCAAGGAATCCGGCTTCTCGGCGATCTTCGGTCCCGGCGCGCACACCGGCGACATCGCCGAGTTCGTCCGCGCCCAGGTACCGGCGCTCGACCGCTCGTGACCACCGACACGGCCGATGCGCCGCATGCCTCGTTAAGCGGTCGACTGGCAGAGCTGGAGGCGCACCTGCTCGGCGGCGACCGTCGCGCGCTCGCTCGGGTGCTGAGTTGGGTGGAGAGCGGCGACCAACGCGGACGCGAGATGCTGCGCGCGCTCTATCCGCGCAGCGGTCGCGCCCGCACGATTGGCCTCACCGGCTCGCCCGGCGCGGGCAAGAGCACGGTCACCAACGAGCTGGCCAAATCGTTCCGGGCCCGCGGACAGACCGTCGGCATCGTCGCCATCGACCCGTCCTCGCCCTACACAATGGGCGCGATCCTCGGTGATCGCGTGCGGATGACCGAGCTGTACTCGGACCAAGGCGTGTTCATCCGTTCGCTCGCCTCGCGCGGCGCACTGGGCGGGCTGTCGGCAGCGACACAGGACGTGGTCCATGTCCTCGACGCCTACGGCAAGGACGTGATCCTGATCGAAACCGTCGGCGCAGGCCAGGACGAGGTCGACATCGCCGGCGCGGCGCAGACCACGATCCTGGTCAACACGCCCAATATGGGCGACGAGGTGCAGACGCTGAAAGCCGGGATCATGGAGATCGCCGACGTGCTGGCAGTGAACAAGTCCGACCTGCCCGGCGCCGACCGGATGGTCTCGGCGCTCAAGGCGCTGCTATCGCTCAACCCGGATCGGGGCTGGGATCCGCCCGTGGTGCGGATCGTCGGCACCAGGGGCGAGGGGATCGACACGCTGACCGAAGCCTGCGACTCTCACTTCGAAGAGCTGCGGTCTTCGGGCAGACTGGAGGCGGCAGAGCTGGCGCGGGCGCGTCAACAGATCACTTCGCTCGCGCGCGCCAATGTGCTCAACCGCCTGCACACCGAGTCCGGCGAACAGCGGCTCGATGACCTCAGCGCGGCGGTCGCAGGCCGACTGGCCGATCCGCACAGCGCCGCCAAAGCCTGGCTGGCCGAGTTATGAATCATCCCGAACCGGCGCAGCGACTGCAGATTCGCTTCGGCGCAGCCGGTCCCTTGAAGTATGTCTCCCATCTCGATCTGATGCGCGTCTGGGAACGAGTCTGCAAGCGGGCCGGCCTCCCGCTTGCGACGTCTCACGGGTTCTCCCCGCGACCGAAGATTGCGCTGGCGGCGCCGCTCGCCGTCGGCGTCACCTCCGAGGCTGAACTGCTCGATGTGCTGCTGACCGAACGCGTGGACCTGACCTCGACGCTCCGCCAACTGTCGGGCGAACTGACCCCGGGACTGTCCATCCATGAGATTCACGAGGCCCCGCTCAAGCAGCCGTCGCTGCAGTCGATGCTCAAGGCGGCCGGATATGTCGTCGATGTGCCCGACCCGCGCACGATGGACGAATGGCAAATCGCGATCGATGCGCTGCTCGCAAGGGACGAGATTCCCTGGAGTCAACAGCGGGGCAAGGAGACCAAGTCGTACGACCTGCGCAAGTTGGTGTTTGATCTCGATGTCGATGGGGCGCAGGACGGTCTCGCGACGCTGACCATGCGGCTGCGCAACGACGAACAGGGCGCCGGACGCCCAGAGCAGGTTGTGCTGGCGCTGGGCGCGACCGGCGAGCCGACGCGCATTCACCGCACCGCCATCGAGCTCACGTCCGAGCCAGTGCCGGCATGAACCGGATTCTGGTGATCCGTCATGTCGAGTCGCAAGCGAACCGCTCGGGCGTCGGCCTCGGCCATGCCGATTCGCCGCCGACCGAACTGGGGCTGCGGCAGCTCGAGGCGACGGTCCAGGCGCTGACCGATGAGCCGGTCGCGCGAGTGCTGACCAGTCCACTGTCCCGCGCCCGACTGCTCGCGGAAGGGATCGCCGGGTCCCACGAACTTGAGGTCGAGTCGTGTGAGGGACTGATCGAGTTGGATGTCGGAGAGCTGGAAGGGGTCGAGTGGCCAATCGTGCGCGAGCGCTTTGGCGAGTTCCTGCGCGAATGGCACGGCGACGACTCGGTTCGGGCGCCGATGCCGGGCGGAGAATCGCTGCTCGACGTGCTCGAACGCGCGCGTCCCGCGTTCGACGAACTGCTCCATGACCCCAGCGACGGCGCCGGCGTGATCGTCACACACAACTTCGTCGTCAAGATGCTCGTCACCTACGCCCTGGACATGCCGCCCCGCGCCTGGCGGCGGATCGACACCGGACTCTGCGGCATCACCGCGTTCCGGGTCGCCGATGGCGTGCCAGTGGTGGAGCGACTCAATGATCGGCATCACTTGCGCAACATCTAGCTACGTCTGGCTACGTCTTGACGCGTCTAGCCACCTCCGCACTCGAGAGGTGTAGAGTGCCAACGGCGGCGGCGCGAGTCGCACGACATGAGCAACCAGGACCGCATCCCGGCAGAAACTCCGGTTGAGCATGTCCTGACGACCGACAACGTCGAACCGCAGCAGGCTCCGCGCCTCAGCCCCTTGGGTTGGGCGATTCGCAGAACCGCATTCGTTGCCGCTCTGCTGCTGGTTGGATTCGTCGTCTACAGCGGGGTTGCGGGACTGGTCCAGGCCAACAGCCTCGACGATCGCGTTGTTGAGACGCAGGCCGAGATTCTTCAGCTTCGCCGCGACGCGGACCAGCTCGCCGCACTGATCGCCTGGCTCGACTCCGACGCCTACATCGAACGGA
The DNA here is from genome assembly GCA_026705105.1 of Chloroflexota bacterium. GTDB lineage: Bacteria > Chloroflexota > Dehalococcoidia > Bin125 > Bin125 > Bin125. The sequence goes on from JAPPBK010000421.1 coordinate 7,377, forward strand.
TCGCTCGCGAAGACCTCGGCATGGTGCGGCCCGGTGAAGAGGCCTTCGCCGTCCACGCGCCAGGACGCGGACAGCTCGAAGTCAGCCGCTCCCCCTGGTGGGCGAACCTGCTCCCGCCGGGCGTTGACTGAGGCTCCCGGATCGACGCCACCCCGCTGTCGTACCGTGAAGGAGCAGGTTCCCGCGAGAAGCGGGACCGGAACATCGGACGCGTGAGACGCCGCCGTGACCCTGCCAACGGATCGCCGCATTCGCGAGATCGGACGCACCGTCTCGAAAGCTGTCGTCGACCGCCTGGGTCAGGGCTTCGGCAAGCCGCTCGTCGTCGCGGTGTCGGGCGGCGCCGACTCCTCGGCGTTGCTGCATCTGCTTGCCGACACGCGGTCGCGGCACGGGTGGCGGATTCGGGCCGCGCACGTCGATCACGCCATCCAATCTTCGGCGGTCCGCGCTCGCTTTCGCGAGACGGCCCGCAGGCTGGCGACGATCGCCGACGTGCCACTTGACATCCGCGAGGCCGACGCCCGAGCCGAAGCCGAGCGAACGCAGGACGGACTTGAAGCCGCAGCCCGACGCGTGCGCTACGAGGCGCTCGCACGACTCGCGCGTGAGCGCGGCGCGCAGGCCGTCGCCGTCGCGCACACGCTCGACGACCAGGCCGAGACGGTGCTCCTGCACATCCTGCGGGGCTCCGGTCTCGACGGACTGAGCGGCATGGCTCCGCTGCGACCGCTGGGCGATGGTCTGCAACTCGTCCGGCCGATGCTCGAAGTGACGCGCACCGAGACCGAAGCCGTCTGCCGAGCGTATGAATGGACGCCGGCCGAAGATCCGTCCAACCTCGACCCGGTTCACACGCGCAACCGGATTCGCATGTCCCTGCTGCCGCTGATGCGCGAACTCAATCCCAACGTCGCCGAACGCCTGGCCGGGCTCGCCGGCTCGGTGGCGGGCGACCGCGAACTGTTGGAGATGTTGGGTGCGCAGGCGCTGGCCCAACTTCGCGATGAGCATGGGGCGATTGCCCGGCGCAGTTTCCTCTCCCTCCCGGGCCAGCTCCAGGTACGTGTGATCCGGGCCTTTTGCCGAGAGCGCGGCGTAACGCTCAGCGCCGAGCGCACCGCAGCCGCGCTGCAGGTGGTCCAGCATGGGCACGGCGTGGTCGAGCTGCCCGAAGGCAGGAGACTCTCTGTGGCGGGAGGCACAATCGCCCTTGATCCAGGTAGTCCACCGGCGGGTTCGGCAAGTTGACATCGCGATTCGCATCGGTTTACGATGTGGGTCTGCGCAAAAGCAGGGCGCAAATCGGCCCGGAGGCCGTGGCGTCAGGCGGACGGCAGGCCTTGACAATTGAAGAGCGGAAGTCCAGTGTGCTTGGGGAGCCCCCCCAAGTCCGGACTCGGAGCGGTCGCGTTTGCGCCTCGTGCGGAAGGGCGACCGGTGACGAGGTCCGAACAATCTCTACCTTTGCAGCCGGCTGAGACCGGCTGATCCAATGGAGAGTTTGATCCTGGCTCAGGATAAACGCTGGCGGCGTGC
>JAPPBK010000005.1 GCA_026705105.1 Chloroflexota bacterium
TCCCGATCATCCCGCGAACCCTGCACGAGCTCGCACAGACCTCTTCCCAGCTCAAGATCCGCGCCTCCCTGGCCCTGCTGGTGATTTTCGTCGCGCTGTCGCAGGTCGCGGGTACCGAGATGGTGCTGGGCGCCTTCGTCGCCGGACTGGCGGTAACGGTCGTCTCGCCCCGACACGGTTCCTCGCTGCGGGGCAAGCTCGACGCGCTCGGCTACGGCTTCTTCGTGCCGATCTTCTTTATCCACGCAGGCGCGACCCTGGACCTGGGCGCGGTGTTCGACTCGGCGGAATCGCTCATATTGGTGCCGGCCCTGCTCCTGGTCGCGTTCGGCGCCAAGATGCTGCCCTCGTTGCTAGCACTCGCGCCGGCCTGGGGGATCAGGCCCGGACTGGCCGGCGGTTCGTTGCTCAGCGCCAACCTCTCGCTGGTGCTGGCGGCGGGCGCGATCGCAGCCGATCTCGGCGTGATTGACGACGGCTTGCACGGCGCATTGCTGCTGATGGCTTTGCTGACTACGGTGCTGGCGCCGCCGATGTTCTCCTCGATCGCCGGACGGAATCCGGAACAGGAGGATGGTCACACGCTTATCGTCGGAGGCGGCGACCTGGCCAGGACACTTGCTGAGCGGCTAATGGCCGGCGGTCGGCGCGTGATTGTGCTGGATCGCGAGCCTGAGGCTCCGGCCAAGTGGAGTTCGCTTGGCGTGGAGGGCGTCGTCGGCGACCCGCTCGACGCGTTGACCCTGATCAGCGTGCGGCTGCTGCAGACCGACGTGGCGGTGATCGCCGACTTCGACGAGCCCGACCAGGTCATCGACTACACACAGTCAATGCGGCGCATTCACCCGACGCTCCGGGTCGTGACCTGGGTCTCCGAGCCGGACGTGCAGTTCGAGCAACTCGACATAGAGGTGCACTCGCTCTCGGACGTGACCGCCCTCGCGCTCGAGGAAGCCGTCCTGCGCCCGGGACTCCACGCCGCCCGCAGCGACCCTGAGTCCGGCCTGGTGGAAGTGGAGCTGCTGAATCGTGAGTTCGATGGTCAGACTCTGGCGGAGATCGATTTCGAGGGCGACGTTCGGGTGCTGGTCGTCATGCGCGAGGGCGAGTCATCGGTGGCGACCGGCGACACGTCGATCTTCATACACGATCGGCTGACCCTGGCCGGAGAGCCGGCAGCCGTCGCGCTGATGAGCAGCCGCTTGCAGCAGCGCAACCGGCATCGATGGTTGATCGATGTGCGCGCGGGTCGGCAGTCGCAGCGAGAGGCTTAGGCGGAGCGGATCGTGGTCTGCTCGGAACCGATGCCGGCGAGGTGGCCCAGGTAGATCGGAACCAACGGCAGCACGCAGGGGCTGATGAAGCTGACGAACCCGCCGACGAAGGCGAGCGCCGCGGAGCCGGCGTTCAGGTCCAACATCTCCGTCGAGGAACCGTCCGAGCCGGCCACGATGTCGACCCCGAAACTGCCCAGCGCCTCGTTCAACACGACCACGCGGTCGAGCGCAATCAGCATCCCGACAAAGACCAGCAAAACGCCGGAGACGACGCCGATCAGCGGCATCCAGCGATTGAGCTTGCGCAGGAACTGCGTCGATGCACCAAACGTCGCACCGACAAGCAGGAACGGGATTCCCAGCCCGGCGGCGTAACAGATCAGGAGGATGACCGCCTGGAAGAGCGAGGCGGAGTCCAGCGCCAGGACGAGGATGCCCGCGAGGATCGGTCCCACACACGGTGTCCAGCCGACCGAGAAGGCGACGCCGACAACGAGCGAGCGGCCGTAGTCGGCCGCGGCGCGGACGCGCGAGGCTTCTCCTGCTGGAGCCTCGACCGCCAGCCCTCCGGGTCCGCCAACCTGGAAGCTGCGGTAGAGGAAGGGGATCGTGATCACTTCGGCCAGGTGCAGGCCGAGCACGACCAACATCGCACCGGCGACTCGCTGGAACCAGATCAGCTCGTTCTGGAACGCCGAGCCGAGCGCGCCCAACAGCGCCCCCAGCGCCACGAACACGACGCTGAATCCGAGCACGAACGCGGCCGCGTGAAAAAACACGACTCGTCGAGCCGTGCTACCACCGTCTGCGACTGTGCCAGTTGCGACCGCCATGTGCTCAAGTGTACGCGAACCGCCGCTGCGCGAACACCGGGGCGTCTATTGAGATCTAATGAGATACGCCTGCGTCCTCTTCCGCCGAGAGCAGGGTGGCCATTGGAGACTTGAGACCCAAGCCGCGATTCCTGGCGCGGTTCAGCATGTCGCTCGCGGCCGACGCCATCGGCGAGGGGATGCCGCTCTCGCGGGCGACCTGCACCGCAAGCGAAACGTCTTTCGCCGCCCACTGGAGGAAGAACGGCGCGTCGTCGAAGCTGCGTTCCAGCAGCGTTCCGGCATTGCGGACATAGTTCTGGGCCGAGGCCACGCTCATGACCTCAACCGCCTTCTCCGCATCGAGTCCTGCCGCCTCGGCGATGACGAGCGCCTCGATCAGGAGTTGGCTGCTGCCGATCGAGACCATGTTGTTGGTGATCTTGGTCAGCGCGCCCATGCCCAGGTCGCCCATATGAAACACGTGGCTGCCAATGCACTCCAGTACGTGCCTGTAGGCGTCGAAGGCCGCCTTGTCGCCGCCGACCATGACGGCAAGCGTCGCGTCAATCGCGCCCTGGACGCCGTTGGAGACAGGCGAGTCGAGGAACAGCACGCCCTGTTCGGCGGCTCGCTCGGCCAAGAGCTTTACGGTCGAGGGAAGGTTCGTGGAGAGGTCGAAGCAGACCAGGCCCGGCTCGGCGCCCTCGAGGATACCGTCGGCGCCGCGCAGGACCGTGGTGACCTCCGGCGGGCCGGGTAGCGAGGTCAGCACCACCTCGGTCTGTGCGGCGACGGCGGCGGGGGACTCCGCCCAGGTCGCGCCCAGCTCGATCAGGTTCTCCGCCTGCGCCTCAACCAGGTCGTGGACGACGACGTTGTGGCCACCCTTGATCACATTGGCGCACATTGGATTGCCAATGTTGCCCACTCCGATGAATCCCACGTCGGACATCATGCGCTCCTCGCGTCGCGTTGTGATCGCAGTACAGGGTAGATGCAGGGCGGTTAGCCGGCCGCGCCGTGGCGGTCGAGATAGTGGCGGTCGGTTGGCCGTGGCAAATCAGCGGGCAGTGTCTGGTGTGCGTCGTTCAACAAAGAGATGAGAGTGTGGACTTCGTTCAGCCGGTCCGCGAGTTCGTCAATCGACAGGCGGTCTTCATAGTGGTTCTGGTGAGTGTCGCTCGCAATGCCGAACAGTCTGCGGATGTCCTGTTCCCCAGATGCACTGGCGAGGTGACGGACAATCGAGTGACCGTCGGCGTGGCTGACATTGGGCCAACCTCGCTCGGTGGCGATCTGCTTCACCTTGTGCGCGGCAGCGCCCCAGATCTTTTCTGAGGCCTGTACACGGTCGCCTTGCGCGATCATCTCAGCGGCATGGTCGAGCATGCGCCTGCTGTGAACCTCGTGACTCTCGATCGGCTGGGTGGTCATATCTCGGATCTGCTCCAAACTTGTCCCGTCACCATACCGGAGTCAAGCTCTGATCAGACGCAAGGGTATCCTGCCTCGGTGACCCCTCGAGACTCAGATTCACAATCCGGCCCTCTCCATGACGTGCGCGTCATTGAGCTGTCGGACACGCCGGCCGGTGCATACTGCGGCCGGCTCCTGGCCGGGATGGGCGCTGCGGTCACGATGATCGAACCCCCTGAAGGCTCCGGTCTCAGACGCAAGGGACCGTTTCGCCTGGACACTCCCGACATCGAGGGCGGAGCCTCACACTTGCACCTCAATCGGCGCAAGCGATCGCTGCGCCTGGATCTGCGCACTGGCGCAGGGAGACGCCTGCTCGAATCTCAGCTCGCGTCTGCCGATGTCCTGGTGATCGACACGGACCGGAGACAGTGGAGCGAGTTGGGCATTGACCCCGGTGCGTTTCGCCGTCGTCATCGGCAGCTTCACCTCTGCACGATCACACCGTACGGACTTGAGGGGCCCAAGTCAGAGTGGCTGGGCTCCGAACTGACGCTCTATGCCGCCGGCGGGTATCTCGGCATTGGCGGTGAGCCGGATCGTGAGCCGGTCAAGGCCTGGGGCGAGCAGGGACACCTCCAGGCCGGCCTGCATGCGGCGCTGGGCGTCGTCGCGGCCCTGCAGGACGGCGCTGACGGAGACCAATGCGCAGGGCAATCCGTTGACACCGCCGTGTGCGACGCCCTGGCGTTCCTGCTGGGCGGCGGATACCAGCACGCCTGGTTCTTCGATCACGATCCCGTCCGCAACGGCGCGCGACTGGTCGGCTTTGGTCCCGGTCATCTCTATCCCTCGACCATTCGTCCCTGCGCCGACGGCTGGGTTCACGCGCACTGCAACAATCGCTATCCCGAGGCCATGGCGGTGCTGTTCGACGAACCGCGTCTGGCCGAGCCGGTTCTGTTGGCCGAGCTGATGGGCCGGGCCGACGACGTCGATGAGCTGATGGCGCCGACGCTGACGCAGACGCCCCGCCGGGAGATGGTGCAGCGCGCACAAGAGATGCGCATCCCCTTCACCGAAGTGCTTGCGCCGTCGGAAGTGATGTCGGACATCGACGGCCATCACGCGTCGCGCGAGTTCTGGCAGTCGACGCCGCATCCAGGCGACGGCGTATACCTGGCTCCGGGTCCGGCCGTGAGGTTCGGCAAGACCGGCTGGGCCGATGGATCAGCGCCCCGACTGGGCCAGGACAACGAGCGGCTCGGTTCGCGCGCGGAGCTTGCACGCTGGAGGCGCGCCGGTGTTGCCTGAGGCTCAGTTGGTCCCTTTCACCGATTCACCGAGACGCCCGCTGGATGGCATCCGCGTGCTCGACCTGACCTCGGCCGTGGCCGGACCGGTCGCAACTCAGTTGCTAGGCGCGCTCGGCGCGGAAGTCATTCGGATCGAAACTCCGTGGGCCAAGCCGCGCAATCCTTCCTCGGCACTGCCCTATCGCGGCGCGGGGCCCGACGAACCATGGAACCGCGAACCGCGGCAGAACGAACTGGCCAACAGCAAGCGGTCGGTCGCCCTCAACTTGACCACGGACGCGGGTCGCGAGGTGTTCCTCGACCTTGTGGCATGTTCGGATGTCGTCCTGGAAAACTTCTCACCCCGCGTGATGGGTAACTTCGGACTCGAATGGGACACGCTCAGCAAGCGCAATCCCCAGATCGTCTACGTCGCCATGCCTGCATTCGGCAAATCCGGTCCCTGGCGCGACCGCATCTCGTACGGTCCCGGCATCGACGCGATGAGTGGACTGTCGTGGCTGACCGGTTATGCCGGCGGTTCGCCGCTCAAGCCGGGCAACTTCTACTGCGATCAGAATGCCGGCCTGCTGGCTGCGCTCGCCACTGTCGCGGCGCTCAGGGCTCGTTGCCGGGTCGGCGGACAGACGGTCGAACTGGCCATGCTCGAGGGCGAACTGCAGCTCATCGGTGATGCCATGGTCGGACAGCAACTCAACGGGCGCGAGCCGATTCGAGTTGGCAACGAACACACGTCGGCCGCGCCGCACGGCGTCTATCCCGCGGCGCCGCTGCTCGACAACCCGGACTCGTGGATCGCGATCGCCTGCCGAGACGATGCGGAGTGGGCCGCGCTGCTCAGCGTCTGGTGCGATGATGCGGTTCGCGCGGATCGCCGATTTTCCACCGGGCTGCGCCGCTGGAAGCACCGTGCCGAGTTGGACGAGCTGCTGCGTGATTGGACCGCCTGCCAGAATCCCGTGGTGCTGTCGGAGCGATTGCAGCAAGTCGGCGTGCCGGCTTCTCCGGTGATGGGTCCCCGGGCCCTGCTCCGCGACGAGCAGGTGCTGGCCCGCCACTCCGTCGGCGGGCTCAGACATCCGCAGGTTGATCTATCACCGGCGCCGCAAGCTGCGTTCCGCCTGTCCGACACACCGGCTCCGCCCAAGAACGCCGCGCCGCTGTTCGCGGCCGACACGATTCACGTACTGCGGGGAATCTTGGGATACTCCGAAGAACGAATCGCCGATCTGCTGGACTCGGGCGCGGCCAGCGACCGACTCCGGGAGCGCGCATGATCCAAAGAACGAGGTGACGATGCCTATCCGCAAACCCTGGATCCAACCGACACCGGAGACGATTCGCGCGATCCCCGCGGTCGTTGGCGTCTACGAGATCGCCGACGCTGCGGGCAACCTGCTCTACATCGGACAGGCCGGTGGCCGCGAGCCGTTCGGCCTGCGCACTCGGATCGGGCTCCACTTCGGCGGCGACGATCCGAATCCGGTGCTTCGCGAGCGAGCGGCCCAGTTTCGCTGGGAGGCCAACCAGCAGTACACGACCAAGCGCCTGGAGATGCTGATGCAGTTCCAGCGCGACGAGGACGTCGAATGGCCGCCCGCGCACCCGGCCGGCGACTGGCGTGACACCCCGCAGCTCGGACGCTTGAGGCGCTCGCAGCAGATCGGCCAATCGAGCGGGTAGAGGAGTACTTCAATGGAAGTCCTGATGAGCGAAGAACAGCGAATGATCACGCAAGCGGTGAAGCGCTTCGTGCGAGAGGAAGTGCAGCCGCTGGAGCGCGACCTCGATCCCGACGCGGTCGAGCTGCCGCCGGGGGAGCTGGAACGACTCAAGGGCATCGTCCAGCAGATGGGCCTCTACCACATCGACGTGCCTGAGGACTACGGCGGGCCCGGCCTGCCGCTGACCACGCGTGGCCTGGTTGCCGAGGAGATGTCCCAGCACCGCGCCGGACTCTATCTGCCCTGCTACGGCGCGTTTGGATCGGCAGGCCTGGCCCAGCTCTACGTGGCCTCCGACGACCAGAAAGACCGCTATCTCTATCCCATGCTGAACGGCGAGAAGCGAGCCTTCTTCGGTCTAACCGAGCCGTCGGGCGGCTCCGATCCCGCCCGCGCCATTCAGACCCGGGCGGTCAAGGACGGCGACGACTGGATTCTCAACGGCTCGAAGCTGTTCAGTTCAGGCGCCGACCGCGCCGACTTTGGGCTCGTCTTCGCGCGTACCGACCCGGAGAAGGGACGGCGGGGCATTTCGGCGTTCCTCGTCGACACCGACTCGCCCGGCTTCGAAGTCAGGCGCGTCGTACACACGCTGCGATCGGCCAACTACGGCACCGAGCTCTCATTCGACGACGTTCGCGTGCCGGCGGCCAACCTCGTCGGCGAGGAGGGCGGCGGATTCTCATTGGCCAACAACAACCTCACCCGACAGCGGATTCCCTACTCGGCGTCCTGCGTTGGCGTCGCAGTTGCCGCGCAGGACATGGCGATCTCCTATTCGCAGCAGCGCGAAACGTTTGGCGCGGCGCTCGCGTCACGGCAGGCGATCCAGTGGATGATCGTCGACAACGAGATTGACATCCGCACCGGGCGGATGATGTACCTGGCCGCCGCCGAGAAGGCCGAACAGGGCGAGCCGTTCCGCTTCGAAGCGGCCATGGCCAAGCTCACTTCAACGGAGGGCGCCAGCCGCGTCGTCGACCGCGCGATTCAGATTCACGGCGGCATCGGCGTGACCAAGGACCTCCCGCTCGAGCGCTGGTTCCGCGAGATGCGCATCCGCCGGATCGGCGAAGGTCCGTCCGAGGTCCAACGAATCATCATGGCCCGAGACCTCCTCGGCCGCGGCAGCAGCGGCTGACGTTCCGCTCTTCCCCCGCTTCGCGACTTTCTCTCTCCCCCCGCGAAGCGGGGGGAGATGCCGAAGGCAGAGGGGGGCGCACCGTAGCATCAATCGGGTCAGGCTGCCTCTGCGAGCGCATTGGCAGCCCAACGAATAGGAACATCACATGAGCGACATCATCGAAGTCGAGATCGACGGCGCAGTCAGAACCGTCACTCTCAACCGACCCGAGAAGCGCAACGCTTTGAACAGCGAAATGCTGACCGAGTTGCACGGTGCATTCAGCGGCGAGCCGTCGGCGGACGAGCGCGTCGCCGTTATCCGAGCCATCGGCCCCGTCTTCTGCGCCGGGCTCGACCTGCGCGAGCGCGAGGAAGGACTGCCCGGCGGAGACGTGTCGATCGAGCAGATGCTCGACGCGATTCAGCGCTGGCCGCTGCCGGTCGTCGCGGTTGTCCAGGGCGACGCCATCGCCGGCGGCAACGAGCTAGCGCTGCACTGCGACTTCGTCGTCGCCGACGTCGAGGCCAAGTTCGGCATGTCGCTGGCCCAGATCGGGCTTGCCCCGTCCTGGTTCCTGGCCAAGAAGCTGCTGGAAGTCGCCGGACCGGTGGCGACCAAGGAGATCCTGCTGCTCGGTGACCGCATTCCCGCCTGGCGGATGCACGAGTGGGGCGTAATCGCCCGCGTCGCCAACGCCGAAGAAGTCGAGGAAGCGGCAGACGCGGTGATCGAGCGGCTGAGCAAGAATGCCCCGCTCAGCCTCAGGGCGATGAAAGCGCTGATTGTCCGTGAGATGGACTTCCGCGATCACATCCCGCACGAGGACGTAGACGAACTGGTCGCCGCCGCCCGGAACTCCAACGACGCCAAAGAAGGCATCCGAGCCCTCTTCGAGCGCCGGCCGGCGGAGTTCGCCGGGGAGTGAGAGCGCGGCGAGTCAAGCTGCAGCTTCGACTCGAGAGACGCTTAAGCCTTCGGTTTGGATTCGGGCCTGGGCAAGGTCATAGGCTGATTGCAGCGCCATCCAGGTTTCCGCGGTGCCGCCAAAGGCCAGATCGAGCCGAATCGCCAGATCTGCGGTGACAGGCGCAACACCTTCGCAGACATCCTTAAGCATCTGCTCATGT
>JAPPBK010000378.1 GCA_026705105.1 Chloroflexota bacterium
AGGGCGGTCGCACGGTGGGCGCCGGCGCGGTCACCTCGATCCTGGAATAGCGCCGCAACAGGACAGCCCCAGGGCAGAGAGACGACACTATGGCTCGGCAGAAGATTCGCATCCGGCTCAAGGCGTACGATCATCGCGTCCTGGATGAGTCGGCGGCCCACATCCTGGACACGGCGGAGAAGACGGGCGCCGGAGTGGCTGGACCGATCCCGCTGCCGACCGAGATTCGCAAGTACACGGTGATTCGCTCGCCGTTCGTTCACAAGGACGGGCGCGAACAGTTCGAGATTCGCACGCACAAGCGGATCATCGACATCATCGAACCCACCGGCAGGACCGTCGATTCGCTGATGCGACTGCAACTGTCGTCCGGCGTCGACGTTGAGATCAAGCTCTAACCATGGCGATACCGGGACTGCTGGGCAAGAAGTTGGGCATGGTCCAGGTAATCGGCGAGGATGGGGCGGTGGTCGGCTGCACCGTGCTCGAAGTTGGCCCGTGTCCGGTGACGCAGATCATGACGGAATCGCGCGACGGCTACTCGGGCGTGCAAGTGGGATTCGGCGAGGCGCCGCCGTGGCGGATCAACAACGCCGAGCGCGGCCACACGGGCGCCAATGGACCGCTCAAGCACCTGGCCGTGTTCCACGCCGGCGCGGAGGAGCTGGAGGAGCTTGAAGTCGGCACGGTTGTCAGCGCGAGCGAAGTCTTTTCGGTCGGCGACCGCGTGGACGTTCAAGGGATATCGAAGGGCAAGGGCTTTGCCGGCGTGGTCAAGCGGCACGGGTTCCGCGGCGGACCGCGGACGCACGGACAGAGCGACCGCCACCGGGCGCCAGGCTCGGTGGGCGCCGGTACGACGCCGGGCCGCGTGCTGAAGGGCACGAGGATGGCCGGGCGGATGGGCGGCAAGACGACGACCTCGATGAACCTGCAAGTCGTGAATGTGAATGCGGATCGGCACCTGGTCTACATCAAGGGATCGGTGCCGGGGGCGACGAATGGTCTGGTTCGGATTCGGCAGACGAAGCGGCGAGGCGGCAAGCGATGAAACTCCCGTTGATTGACGGACAGGGCAACGCGGCCGGCGAGATTGAGGCGGACGACTCGGTCTTCGGCATCGAGCCGAATCTGGCGGTCGTGCATCAGGCGGTCACTGCGCAACGGGCGAACGCGCGGCAGGGGAACAGTTCGACCCTGAACCGATCGGGCATCCGCCAGGCGTCGAAGAAGACGGGACGGCAGAAGGGCGGCGGCCGGGCGCGCTTGGGCACGCCGTCGTCGCCGACGCGGATTGGCGGCGCGGTGGCTCACGGGCCGCATCCACGCTCGTATCGCCAGCGGCTGCCGAAGCGCATGCGACGGCTGGCGATTCGCTCGTTGCTCTCGCAGCGGGCGTCGGAAGGCGGCGTGATCGTCGCGGCGCCGGATGTGGAGTTTGAAGCGAAGACCTCGGCGATGTCGAGTCTCTGCCGGGCGCTGGGCGTTGAGCGGACGGCGTTGGTGGTCTCGGACGGGGTTGACGATGCGCTGGTTCGGGGCACCCAGAATCTGCCCAACATCCAGGCGATGCCGGCCCAGACGCTGAACAGTTACCTGATCCTGACGCACGACCAGTTGATCATGACCGAGGCTGCGGTGCGCCGCTGCGAGGCGATGTGGGCGGTGGACTCGGATCGCGCGGACGAGGGGGCGGGCGATGCCTAAGGACATTCATCCGTTCTCGGTGCTGCGTGAGCCGATCATCACCGAGAAATCGACCGAGTTGGCCGAGCAGGGCAAGTACGTGTTCGAGGTCGATCCGCGCGCGAACAAGCTGCAGATCCGGGAGGCGATTGAGATCGCGTTCTCGGTGCAGGTGACGAAGGTGAATGTGATCAACGTGCGCGGCGCGACGCGGCGAATCGGCCGCGGCCGACCGGGCCGAGAGCGCGACTGGAAGAAGGCGATCATAACGCTGGCCGAAGGCTACGAGATTCGCCTGTTCGAGGGGGTCTGACGTGCCGCTCAAGAACTTCAAGCCAACCTCACCCGGCCGCCGCAACTCCTCGGGCCATACGTTTGAGGAGATCACGAAGAAGAAGCCGGAGAAGAGTCTGCTCGCTCCGCTGAAGAAGATGTCGGGGCGCAACAACAAGGGTCGTGTGACCGTGCGCCATCGAGGCGGCGGGCACAAGCGGCGCTACCGGATCATCGACTGGAAGCGTCGCGACCGGATCGGGATCGAGGGGCGGGTGGCGGCGATCGAGTACGACCCGAACCGCACGGCGCGGATCGCGCTGATCTTCTACACGGACGGGGTGAAGCGCTACATCGTGGCGCCGAACGGTCTGCACGTGGACGACCGGGTGATGTCGGGTCCCGATGCGCCGATTCGGGTGGGGAACGCGCTGCCGATGTCGGCGATTCCCAACGGCACCCAGGTGCACAACGTGGAGCTGAACGAAGGTCGCGGCGCGCAGATGGTGCGCTCGGCCGGCGCATCGGCGCAGATCATGGCCAAGGAAGGCGACTACGCGTTGCTGCGTCTGCCCTCGGGCGAGATGCGGCGCGTGCGCTCGGCCTGTTACGCGACGATCGGCCAGGTCGGCAACGTGGAACACTCCAACATCAAGCTCGGAAAGGCCGGACGCAACCGACACCGCGGGCGGCGGCCGCAGGTCCGCGGTTCGGTGATGAATCCGGTCGACCACCCGCACGGCGGCGGCGAGGGCAAGGCGCCGATTGGCCTGCCCGGTCCGAAGTCGCCCTGGGGCTGGTACACGCTGGGCCGCCGCACGCGCGGCAAGAAGCAATCCGACAAGTACATCGTTCGCCGCCGCGGCCGACGGCGCTAAGGAAGACAGAGGTCTATCGCGATGTCCCGATCGACGAAGAAGGGTCCATACGTGGACCGCAAGCTGATGCAGAAGGTGCAGCGAGTTCGCGCAGCCGGCGCGCGCACGGTGATCCAGACCTGGGCGCGGCCGTCGACGATTGTGCCGGAGATGGTCGGCCTGACGATTGCGGTGCACGACGGTCGCCGCCACGTGCCGGTCTTCGTGACCGAGAACATGGTTGGCCACAAGCTGGGCGAGTTCGCGCCGACGCGGACGTTCCGCGGGCACATCGGTCGCTCCGACCGTGGGACGCGGGTGCGCTGATGCAGGTACAGGCCAGCGCCAAGTTCGTTCGCACGTCGCCGCGCAAGGTACGGCTGGTCATGCAGGGACTGCGCGGGATGCCGGTCGACGAGGCACGGTTGCAGCTTCGGTTCACGCCCAAGCCGATCGCGCGTGACGTGGCCAAAGTGCTGGACTCGGCGGTCGCGAACGCGGAGAACAACTACGGGCTTGACGCCCGGGACCTGCACATCCACTCGATTGAGGCCGGAGACGGCCGCACGCTGCGCCGCTTTCGGGCCAAGGCTCGCGGGCGGGTCGGCAGGATTCTGAAGCGAACCGCGCATATCACCGTCGTCGTGTCCGACGGCAACGACCAGTAGGGCGCAGAGGACGGACCAGGCCATGGGACAGAAAGTACATCCCACCAGTTTCCGCATCGGCACCATCTATGAGTGGCGCTCGCAGTGGTACTCGGACAAGCAGTACGCGGAGTTGCTGGCCGAGGATCGGAAGATCCGCGATTTCATCGACGAGCGGTTGAACGAGGCGATGATTTCGCGAGTCGACATCGAGCGGAACGCGAACCAGCTCGGCGTCAAGTTGCACACAGCGAAGCCGGGCATCGTGATCGGTCGAGGCGGACAGAATGTGGAAGAGTTGCGCAAGGACATGGAGCGGCTGATTGCGCGCCCGATCCGGTTGCGCGTCGATGTCGCGGAGATTCGCGTGCCGGAGCTGGACGCGCAGCTCGTCGCGCGCAACGTGGCGGAGCAGATGGAGCGTCGGATCGCATTCCGCCGGGCGATCAAGCAGGCGGTGCAGCGGACGATGCAGCGTGGCGCGCAGGGGGCGAAGATCATCATCTCCGGCCGATTGGGCGGGGCGGAAATGTCGCGGCGGGCGCAGGAGATGTCGGGTCGGGTGCCGCTGCACACGCTGCGGGCAGACATCGACTACGGGTTCGCCGAGGCGAACACGGTGTTCGGCAAGATTGGCGTCAAGGTGTGGATCTACAAGGGCGAGATTCTGCCGTTCGGCGCGGAACCGGAGAGCACGGGCGGGCCGGCCCAGGCGATTGAGCCGCCGGTCGCCGGTGGACGGGGAGGCCGCTGATGCTACAGCCGAGGCGAGTCAAGTGGCGCAAGCATCATCGCGGTCGACGCCGGGGCATGGCGCAGACGGGCAACTCGGTTGCGTTTGGCGAGATTGGCTTGCAGTCGCTGGAGGCGGCCTGGATCGACGGTCGTCAGATTGAGGCGGCGCGGCGCGCGATCACACATTACGTTCGCCGCGGCGGCAAGGTCTGGATTCGCGTGTTCCCGGACAAGTCGGTGACGCAGAAGCCGGCCGAGACGCGGATGGGCAAGGGCAAAGGCGCTCCCGAGAAGTGGGTGGCCGTGGTCAAGCCCGGTCGCGTGTTGTTCGAGTTGGCCGGGGTGCCGGAAGCGGACGCGCGCGAGGCGCTGCGCCGCGCGAGCCACAAGCTGCCGGTGCGCACGCGCGTGGTCGTGCGAGAGGCGGAGGTGGTGTAGCGATGCCGAATCCACTGGCCGACGAAGCCCGCGCAATGACCGACGCCGAGCTGGGTGAGGCGATCAACGAGGGCTACCGCGAAGTCTTCAATCTGCAGTTCCAGAAGGGTACGCGGCAATTGCAGAATCCGATGGCGATGCGCCAGGCGAAGCGGCAGGTGGCACGACTGCGCACGATCCTGCGAGAGCGGCAACTGGCCGAAGCGCGCGGCGAGCCGATTGCGCCCCTGGCTCGGGTGATTGACTCCGAGGCGGACGAACCGGAGCCCGAGATTGAGAACGAGACCGAGAACCAGGCGGAGCCGGACGACGGTTCGCCGAGCGAGGAAGCGTAACCGATGGCTCGCAAACGACGTGTCGGATTTGCCGTCGCCGATGCGCGGCACAAGACCGTGTCGGTTCACGTGGAACGCACCGTGCGGCATCCGCTGTACAAGAAGGTGATGCGGCGGCGCAAGCGCTATCTCGCACACGACGAGCTGAACGACTGCAAGATCGGTGATCGCGTGGTGATCGAGGAGTGCCGCCCGCTGTCGAAGCGCAAGTCGTGGCGCGTGGTCGAGATCCTGGAACGCCGCGAAGTGGCTGAGATTCAGCCGCAGGAGATTGGCGCGCCGTCGCTGGAGGAGGCTGACTCGCCCAACGCGGGAGAGGCCGACTCGGGGAGTGAGGAATCGGAGTGATCCAGCAGGAGTCATCCCTGCGCGTGGCGGACAACTCGGGCGCCCGGGTGATCAAGTGCATCCGCGTGCTGGGTGGTACGAAGCGACGCTACGCATCGGTTGGGGACACGATCGTCGCGACCGTCAAGCAGGCGGATCCGAATCGCGAAGTGCGCGCCGGCCAGGTAGTCCGTGCGGTGATCGTGCGAGTGGCGAAGCAATACCGTCGGGTCGACGGTTCCTACATCCGCTTCGACGACAATGCGGCGGTCATCCTGGGCGCGGACGGTCAGAATCCGACCGGCACCCGCATCCTGGGGCCGGTCGCGCGCGAGTTGCGAGAGCGTGATTTCATGCGGATCGTCTCGCTGGCGCCGGAGGTGGTCTAGATGCGTCGAGTGCAACGAGACGATTTGGTCGAGGTGCGCAGCGGCAAGGACCGCGGGCGGCGCGGCCAGGTACGGCAGGTGCTGCCGAAGGACCAGCGCGTGATCGTGACCGGATTGAACATGGTCAAGCGGCACATGCAGGCGACGCAGCTTGGCGCGCCGGCTGGGATCATCGAGCGCGAAGCGCCGCTGCACGAGTCGAAGGTGGCGGTGGTCTGTCCGATCTGTGACCTGCCGTCCCGGGTCGGATTCCGCGAGCGCGCGGACGGAGTGAAGACGCGCGTGTGCCGTAAGTGCGACGGAGATATCGACTGATGACGACACTGGCAACCGAGAACGGCGTCGAGAGCCCGCGTCTGAAGCAGCGCTTCGAGACGGAGATCGCTCCGCGTCTGTTCGAAGAGTTCCGCTATGGGAACGTGATGCAGGTACCGCGAGTGGTCAAGGTAGTGGTCAACGCGGGCGTGGGCGAGGCGCTGGGACCGGGCGGCGCGGCGATCCTGGAGAACTGCGTCGCCGACATCACGACGATCACGGGGCAGAAGCCGGTGATCAACAAGGCGAAGAAGTCGATCGCGAACTTCAAGCTGCGGGCCGGCAACAACGTCGGCGTCTCCTGCACGCTGCGCGGCGCGCGGATGTGGGAGTTTCTCGACCGCACGATCAACGCGGCGCTGCCGCGTATTCGCGACTTCCAGGGCGTCTCGCGGACGGCGTTCGACGGACGCGGGAACTATTCGCTGGGGATTCGCGAGCAGATCGTGTTTCCCGAGATTGATTACGGCAACGTCGACAAGGTGCGCTCGCTGCAGGTGAACATCATCACCACAGCGCGGACCGACGCGGAGGGTCGGCGGCTGTTGGAGTTGCTCGGGTTTCCGTTCGAGCGGACGCAGTGAGGGCGGACATGCAAGAGAGAACGTCCGGCACAGACAGGACCTCCAGAGGCTGTGCTAGCAGGCAGGATTCGCAATGCCAGTGACTGATCCCGTCGCCGACATGCTGACGCGCATTCGCAATGCGATCCACGCGGGGCATCCGCGCGTGGAGATTCCGGCGTCGAAGATGAAGATCTCGATCGCCAATGTGCTCGAAGAGGAAGGCTTCATCCGTTCATATGAGGTTCGCGAGCGCGCGGGTCGAGCCGGGCGCGATCTCGATGTCGAGCTGCTCTACGACGAAGAGGGCACGTCGGTCGTGTCGGGTCTGAAGCGGGTATCGCGGCCGGGATTGCGCGTGTATGTGCAGAAGCGCGAGATTCCGCGCCCGTACGGCGGGCTGGGGGTGGCGATCTTGACAACGCCTCGGGGCGTGATGACCGGGGCGCGGGCGCGCCGCGAGAACGTGGGCGGAGAAGTGCTGTGCTTCGTCTGGTGAACCGGCGAGCAACTGGAACGGGAGCGGGACTATGAGTCGTGTCGGTCGTCTGCCCGTGGCGGTACCGTCGGGCGTGAGCGTGGAGATCGAGCCCGGCCATGTGTCGGTCAAGGGACCGCGGGGCGAGTTGCAGCAGGATCTGCACCGCGACCTGCACGTCGCGCTGGACGGCGGCGACATCGTCGTAACGCGGCCCAGCGACCGGCGCGAACACCGTTCCCAACACGGACTGGCGCGGTCGTTGATCCAGAACATGGTGACCGGCGTGTCGGAGGGTTGGACGAAGACACTGGAGATTCAGGGCACGGGCTATCGGGCCGAGATGGACGGCAAGACGCTCGTGCTGCGGGTGGGATTCTCCCATCTGGTGCGCAAGCAGCCGCCGGAGGGGATCGAGTTTGATGTCGAGGGCCAGTTGGTCCACGTGCGCGGGGCGAACAAACAGGTCGTCGGCCAGCAGGCGGCGGAGATTCGCGCGGTGCGACCGCCCGAGCCGTACAAGGGCAAGGGCATTCGCTACCAGGGTGAATGGGTCAGACGCAAGCAAGGCAAGAGCGCGATCGGCTAGGCGCTTCGGCGTCCTGACGTCCCGATAGCGCGCGTTGAGGTGGAGCGAGCGAGATGACGATACGCAGGAAGCGGCTCACGAATCACGCCGCGCGCAAGCGGCGGCATCTGCGCGTGCGCAAGCGCGTGCACGGTACCGCACAGCGTCCGCGATTGTGCGTGTTTCGTTCGGCCCGGCACATCTACGGACAGATCATTGATGACGACCTCGGTGTGACGCTGGCCAGCGCCTCCGATCTGGGCGGCGGATCGGCCGAAGCGACGGAGGACGACGGATCGGGCAAGCGAGCGAACGCGCGCGCGGTGGGTCGCCAACTCGCGCAGGCGGCGCAGAAGGCCGGCATCTCTGCCGTGGTCTTCGATCGCGCCGGATATCAATATCACGGACGCGTCCGCGCGCTGGCCGAGGCCGCGCGCGAGGCGGGACTCGTCTTCTAGCCGCCGGACGAGGGCGAGGATCAGGAGCAACACATGGTGCAACAGCGAGATGGCGGTCGCGGACGAGGGCGTCGGCGTGATCGCGACGAGCCACAGGACGACACGATCGAGAAGGTGGTGTCCGTCTCGCGTGTGGCCAAGGTGGTCAAGGGCGGTCGTCGGTTTTCGTTCACCTCGGTGGTTGTGGTCGGCGACGGCGCCGGACGCGTGGGCATCGGGATCGGCAGGGCGAACGAAGTTCCGGATGCGATTCGCAAGGGTTCGACGATCGCGCGACGCGATATGGTCAGCGTGCCGATTCGCAACGGCACGATCCCGCATCCGATCACGGCGCGATTCTGCGCCTCGCAGGTACTGCTGAAGCCGGCGGCGCCCGGTACCGGTGTGATTGCCGGCGGCGGCGTGCGGGCCGTGTTGGAGGCGGCGGGGCTGCGCAACGTGCTGTCCAAGTCGCTGGGCTCGAACAATGTGGTCAACGTGGTCCAGGCGACGCTGCGCGCGCTGGAGCAGTTGCGCGATCCGGTCCAGGTGCGCCGCGAGCGGCTGCGGCTGGCCGGTCGGGTACCGGCCGAAGTCGAGGCCGAGGCGCTGGCCGAGCCGGCGCCCGAGGCTGAACTCGCCGCGGCCGGAACGAGCGAGAGTCGGGCCGGCGCTCGAGGCCGCGGGCATCGAACGCTTCGCGGTCGTCTTCCTGC